>JAERMN010000428.1 GCA_016844625.1 Deltaproteobacteria bacterium | reverse complement strand
GGTCGCGATGATGGAAAAAATTATCAGCGCGAAGGGCACCGAGATGATGATCGTGGTGATGCTGAAGGGCATCGCCAAGCGCGGGTCCATGCCGCTGACATACTGATGATGCGCCCAGACGATGAAACTTAAAAAGCCGGCGACGATGGTGGCGTAGATAATCGGCCGAAAGGCAAAGACCGGCTTGCGCGCGAAAACGGTAATCACTTCGAGGGTAATGCCTACGCCCGGCAGGAGCAGCACATAAACTTCGGGATGGCCGAAAAACCAGAATAGATGTTGCCACAGCAGCGGATCGCCGCCGCCGTCGGCGAGGTAAAAAGTCGTGCCCAAATTTCTATCCATTAGAAGCAGTATCGCCCCGGCGATCAGCGGGCCGACTGACAGCATGAAGATCACCGCGGCGGTAAGCTCCATCCAGACGATCACCGGCAGGCGGAACCAAGTCAGACCCGGCGCGCGCATGTTCATAGTCGTCGTCAAGAAGTTGATGCCGCCGAGCAAAAACGAAGCGAATTCCAAGGCCAGCGATAACAACCACAGATCCATGCCATAGCCGCCGCCGGTGTACTCGTTTTTCGCTGAGAGTGGCGCATAGCCGGTCCAGCCCGCCCCCGCGGCGCCGCCTGGTACGAAGAAGGACGCGAAGAGCACGACTGAAGCGAGAAAGAAAATCCAGAACGAAATCGCGTTCAATTTCGGAAACGCCATGTCCTTGGCGCCGATCATCAGCGGTATCAAGAAATTGCCGAAGACGGAAAGCAACAAGGGCATGGCGACGAAAAAAACCATGATCGTGCCATGCATGGTCACGAGCGAATTGTAAACCTGTGGCTCGATGTAGCCCCAGCCGAAAGCTTCGGTGTCCGGATGAGCGATCTGCCAGCGGATGAGATATGCCGTAGCGGCGCCTATCACCGCCCAAAAGAGCGCTAGGGTGAGATACTGCTTGGCGATCACTTTGTGATCGGTGGAGATAAGGTAACGGCGAACGAAACTTAGATCTTGATGGAGGTTTTCCTGATTCATTGCGGGTTACTTTCTGAGCTTAGCTCTTGGGCCATTTCTCACTGAGCCACTTTTGGTAGTCTTCGGCGCTGTGCACCAAGACTTTGCCGTTCATGCCCGAATGGCCGAAGCCGCACAGCTCGGCGCAAGGGATTTCAAACTCGCCGATCTTCGTCGCTTCAAACCACACTGGGATTTGGCGTCCCGGAACGGCGTCCTGTTTGAGGCGAAAGTGGGGCAGGAAAAAACTGTGAATGACGTCTTTCGAACTTAACAGCACGTGGATGACCTTGCCCACTGGCACGTGCAACTCGTTATCGGTGGCCAGGTCATCTTCGCTGCCGAACTTGCCGTCAGGTCCAGCATAGATAAACTCCCAATTGAACTGTTTGCCGACGCCGCGCACGACGAGATCGGCCGGCGGCCGCTGGCCTTTCACTTTGGCCCAGACATCCGCGCCGCGTACGTCGATCAGCACATCGAGCACGACGACGATGGCGAGGGGCACGAGCACCCAGGCGAGCTGGCTCCAGGTATCGCCTGTGGCATAGACGGCACTACGCCCCGGCTTGCGCCGGTAGCGAAAGATAAAATAGAGAATCAGTCCTTCGGTGATGAAGAACCAGACGGTGACGATGTAGAAGATAAACCAAAAGATACCGTCGACATCACCACCGTAGGTGGAAACGTTTTCGGGAAACCAGCTGTGCATTTCACTCACCTCATTTAGACAAGGTCTTGCCGTCGCCACTGTTCGGCTGGACGGCTGCGGTCATCCCAGCCGGTCTGATCCATGTCGCAGTAAAACTGGATCGTGTTGCCATCAGGGTCGTGGAAGTCGATGGTCTTGTCCATCCCCGGACCTCTCTGCTGTGGCCCGCTGACCGCTATCCCCAGCGCCTTCACTTCCGCCGCCTTTTGCCTCAAGTCGTCCAGCCGATCCACTTCGTATGAGATCTGCTGAATCTCGGCTCGATCATTCTGCGAGCGGGCGAGCTTCTCGGCGGCAAGCTGAAACAGAACAGTATCGTGATGGTCCTGGCCGCACCGCATGAAGACCGCCTTTCCGGGGAACTCATCGGAAACCTTGAGGCCGACCACTTCGGTGTAAAATTTCTTAGACCTCTCCAAGTCCCTGACATAAATCCCCACGTGTCCGAGTTTTCTTGGCATTAACATAACGAATCCTCCTTTTTTGATATCGATATTTTAGTTCCACTCCATGAAGCCCATCGCGCAGCCGGTTCCCGCCGGCGTCCGGTAGCACGGAACGTAATTGAGCAGTGTCGGATGGAGATGTTCCATCGCGCCCGCGGCAGTGATCCAGTTCAAGATCTCTCCTGTGCCCAGGACCATGAGCCTTTCAAGCGGAAGGCGAGAAAGTTTCTCGCGGTCTTGCTGCAACAGACCGTCGAGAGACATCCGCCTCCAGCTTTTCACGGCCTCTGCCAAAGCCTTTCCAAGATCATAGCATCGGCCCGGAAGCGGCTGGTTAGGCGGGAAGAATGCGTTGATCGACAATGGCACCATGGGCACGATCGGCATTGAGTCGCCGGCAAGGATGTGGTTGATGACGAAAGTATAGGCGTGGCCGACGCCGATCTGGCTTCTGAGCTTGTTCGACGTCGCGATGTCGAAACCTTTGGCGATGAGAGCCTTGATCAGGTGGCGGGCTAACTCTGGGTGAGCCGGCGAGACTTTTTGAACCTCATCAGGATGAGCCGCCGCGACGTTCCACCAACTTGCGCGTCCATGGGCGGCACGCACTTTCTGCTCTACGGTTTCGTTGTAGTAGATCGAGAACATCGGCATGTTCTCTTCGAAGAATTGCTCGTGTTGGTCGTCGCCGATAACGATCGCCACGTCAGGCCGCGCCGCCGCGAGTTTTTCCTTGAGTGCCGCAAGGGCGTTTTGACAGGCCTGGTATTTTTTTTGAAAGACGTCTTCAGTGAGTTCCTTTCCGAGTGCCGGATTGGCGTGGCGCAAAAGCTGCTGGTAATCGAAGCGCGGGTCTTTTTGATCTTTCTCGATCAAAAGATGCCATTGTGCTGGCGCGATGCGGAGCTGTGGACTGTGGGAGGTGGCGATGCCTAAAACGATTTCCGCCATGTTATTTTCCTCAATCTCTTAGCTCGCGGCGTGCTGGCTGTCGTTACCGTAGTGATTGACCTCTAAATCATCTCGTTGCCGGATCATGCAGCCATCTCTCTAAGCTCCCGTCTGTATTCCGGGCCGTTGAGCGACTCGGCGAGCTTCGAATCGATCATCCCATGGCCGGGATCGCGCATGACACCGAGCGGGTCGAGACCTTGCTTCACCTTGTCGATTTCTCGTCGCATCATCTCGCGCAGCATGACGATGCCGCGATCCGCCGTGGCGAGCCGCTCGCAAGTGCGATCCGAAATCGGCCCCTGGGTTTCCCACGCCATGTGATCTTGCGCCTGCACCTCATCCATCCTGAAGCGCGTGAACGGATGGAGCGCGTCGGGCGGATTCTTGTAAGACTTGACGTACTTGGCGGGCAGAATTTCTTCCTGATCGACGATGCTACCGTCTGCGCTGGGATCGAAGCGGACGAAAAAGATTTTCGTATGAGTATCGTCCATGGGCACGCGAATCTGGGTGGCATTGGATTGACGCAAAATGTTTGGGAAAAGGACCGGGTGTTCATCGACGCTGCCATTTTTGTAAACCCGCTTTTTCATGATGCCGTGGGAGAACTCGTAGAAATCGAACTCCGCGACATCGTCAGTCAGTCCTCTGGTAGTATCGGTGATCGTCCGGTTGCCGGCGATCGAAGTCTGGTGCAGCACCTGAAGGTGTGACGGGTCCACTGAGTTTTCCATCGCCTGGAACCAATTGCAGTCGAGCTGAGGCTGGACGAGTATTCGCCTTCTACCGTCTCTGCGCACCCAGAGGTCATACTTTGGTATCGCCGGTGCGGGCTTCGGCCCCATGTAGGTCCAATAAAGGCCGATGAACTTCTGCACCGGGTAGGCCTTATGCTTGATTTTGAGGTGGAACTTACTCTCGGCCGGCTCGGCGGGAGTTTCCAGACAATTCCCTTCGGTGTCGAAGAGCCAACCGTGATAGGGGCAGGCGATACCGCGCGCCTCAACTCGGCCATAGAACATTGACGCGCCGCGGTGTGCGCAGCGGTCCTCAAGCAAGCCTACCCGGCCGCTCTTGTCGCGGAACAGGACCAAGTCTTCGCCCAGGATTCGCACCAACTTTGTCGGGGCTTCCTCCGTGAGTTCGTTGACGACCGAAATGGGCTGCCAGTAGCGGCGCAACAATTCGCCGGCCGGTGTGCCGGGTCCGATGCGGGTCAAAAGTTCATTTTCCTCTTGGGTCAGCATGGCGTCCTCCAATCTTCAAACAAGAATTGTTGTGTTTTCTCTTGCTTGTGCCGGTGGGACACAAGCTGATTTTTCACTCTCCCTTACGGAATCGAGACTTATAATTTTCACCAAAATCGATATCGGGGTGTAACGCGCGCGCGCGCTCAATTAAAACTTCTTCTGTTTCGACGTGCTCGGGGTCGGCAACACAGCCGTCCACCGGGCAGACTTCCGCACAAGCCTGCTTGTCGTCAAAGCCGACGCATTCGGTGCACAGTAGCGGGTCAATCACAAAGATCGGATCGCCCCGTGAAATCGCTTCATTGGGACAGGGCGCGCGGCAAGCGCCGCAGCGGAAACAATCTTCGTTGATCTTGGTTGCCATCAGTTCGAAATTTTCCTGTCCAACTTGTGTCGCGCCATTCCGCTCAAACGTCCTTGCGTCTGGACTGTAGATTCGCCTCTCACCACTTCGCTACCAGAGAGTCTTTCGCTATCTCTTGCCACTTGACGCCTTTCGGCGCGACGATGTCGCCGGCACGGATAGCGCGGTACGTTTTAGGATCCACGCCGCGCGGTTCAATGCCTTTTTTGAAGTCTGTGATCGAATCCAACAGCAGATAGCGCAGCTCGACGATCGCCTTGTCAGTGGTTCCCAGATGCTCACGGGTGCGGTCTTCTATCGGTCCCATGCTTTCCTGCACCGCCAAGTCTTGAGTATTGACACCTTGGATGCCTGTGTAAGTCTTGCAGCGCTGCACTTCGCGGTCGATGAGCCAGTCGTTGGCCCGAGTCCGATGACGCACCCGCGTCTCGCCTTCGGGGCCTCTGCCTGCGCCGGCCTCATACTTTTGGATATAGTCTTGGGTGAGCGGCTTGTCCGCTTCGATGGCGAAGACCCAATTAAAAATCAACGTGTTCTCATCATCCATCGGCACCCACATATGGCCCCTGATCTGTGGAATAGACTTGCGCGATCCGCGTCCCTCTTCGTAGGCAACTTGCGCCGAGCGAAACTGATGAAACGGCAAAACGAATTGATAGATACGGATATATTGGCCCTTCTCGCCGATGTCGCGAATCCCGGCGTAGCGAAAACCGTACGCCGTGCGCTCGACTTCCAGTCGCGGCGCCTGGTCGACGCGCTTGAAATGGGCCATGTCGGAGAGATTGTTGTTGTGTAGAAAAGAGGAATGAACGGTGTCGATGCCGCCCTCGATGGCTTGCAGATAATTGCAGAACTCGTGGGTCACCGAAACGTTGCGATGCGTCGCCGGGGCTCTGAGCCATTCCATTCCCGGCGGCTGGGGCATTTTTTCCTTCGCTCCCAGGTAAGCCCACACGACCCCGCCGAGCTCGACGGTCGGATAAGATTTTATGGCAACCTTTTCTTTGAAGCGACTCTCGGCGGGGTCGTTGGGCATATCCGTACAGTTGCCGTCGACGTCGAACTTCCAGCCGTGGTACACACAACGCAGGCCATTTTCTTCGTTGCGGCCGAGGAACATTGACGCCAGACGATGGGGGCAGTATTCTTCAATTAGCCCGATCCTGCCGTCACTACTGCGAAACGCGACCAGTTCTTCGCCGAGAAGCTTAACTCGTATCGGCGCGCAATCCGGCTTGGGAATTTCTTCGCTGAGGCAGGCTGGAAGCCAGTAACGCCGCATGACCTCGCCCAATGGAGTGCCCGGTCCAACTTCGGTTACCAGCTTGTTTTCTGCTCTGGTCAGCATTGTTCGTCTCCTTGGTGTTTGCCGAAGTGTCGTGCAGCGAAAACAAAATCGCTTCGTCCTTGGCCGAGCGATTGGCGTGTTTGTGCCAACTCCACAGCGGCACGACGAAGCTGTCGCCCTGTTCCCAGTCAATCGTTTCGCCATTGATCGTCGTCGTGCCGCTGCCGCGAAAGACATGATAAATGCTGGTGCTGCGATGGCGATGGCTTTGAGTTTTCTCGTTTGGCCGAAACAGTTGGATGCGGCAGAGCAGAGTCGGAAAAGTCGGGCCGCCGGTGAGCGGGTCGACGTAATCTAGAGCGACCCCGTCGTAGGGATCGGGTATTTTTTCCGCTAGGCGCTGTAAGGCGGCGTAAGTCTCCTGCCAGCGATAATGAAGCGGCGCAGTGAGTATTTCCCTGCTGGTGCCTGCCGGTCTGAGCATGCCGTAAAGCGACGGATGGATTTCTCCCTCCTTAACCCGAAGCCTCTCTTCTGGCCGCCGCTCAACGGATACGACTTGCAGCGCCTCGATCAATGGCACGTCCAAGCCATCGGCCCAGATCATCGCTGCGCTGCCTTCATTGACATGTTCGTGCCAAGTCCACTGCGGCGTGCGGATCAGATCGCCGGGCTCCATGATCATCTTTTCGCCCTCGACGTTGGTGTAGGCGCCTTTGCCTTGAAGGACGAAACGAAAAGCGGTCATCGTATGACGGTGCGCCGGCGCGACTTCCCCGGGCTGAATCAGCTGAAAGCCGAAGAGCATCGTATGCGCAGTGAGTTTGCGGTCGTTGAGACCTGGGTTGACCAAACGGATGAATCGTCGTTCCGACTTGCCGCTTTCGATGCCGATGACTTCGCTGGCGCGCAGCAGCGAGTCGTAAACCTCGGCCCATTTCCAAAGGTGAGGTTTGACTGAAGTCTTTGGCTCCGCCGTGCGATCTTCGCCTTTCAAGTTCCACAAACCTGAAAGCCCGCGACCTTCGAGCAAGTTATCCAG
>JAERMN010000427.1 GCA_016844625.1 Deltaproteobacteria bacterium | reverse complement strand
GCGTCCAAGCCTTCCGCATAGGACGGCGTGGTTGAGTTCGCCACGCCCATCATCATTAAGAAATTCAAATAGCCGCTGGTCATGTTGCCGGAGGCGATCATTTTTTCTGGGGTGCAGCCTTGGGCGGCGCCGTCGATGTCGCCGTTGATGATCCAGCCGACGGCGGCGGCGTCGAAGTCGGGGTCGGTCAAATGACGCTCGAACTGTTTCGGTCCGCCGACTTCGAGGGACAGGTGGCCGCTGACGAGCACGCCGACGCGTTTATTAGTTGGTAGACTATCGATCGCCGCGCGGATCGCTTTGCCGACTTCAAAAAATCGTCTGGGCCGCGGCATCGGTGGGGCGATGCAGTTGGTCAAGATCGGCACGATCGGAATGTCCATCTCCGGCCGGACGAAAATCATCGGCACGATGATCGAGTGATCAATGGTCACTTCGTTCGAATAGGCGAAGTCGACGCCGCGGTCGAAGGCGCCCTCCATGATCGCTTCGGAGGTTTCGACATCGCCCGGCAGTTTGCAGGTCGGCAAATCGAACTCGCGAACCTCGTCGTAGAACGTGCCGTCGTAGCGATCCATCTTGCCGATCAGGAAGGCCGGCATGTTGTCCATGAAGAACTGGTGCAAGTGATCGTTGCCGATGCAGATCAGGACATCCGGGCTCGCCTCGGCGAGTTTCTGGCGCATCATCGCGATGCGCTCTTTGACCTTCGCCGCGCCGGGCGGCTGCTGCGGCTGTTTGAAGAGCCGCGGCATGAATGGGTTGTGCGTGATGCCGATGATCGAAACGATCTGCGCCATAGCTTGCCTCCTACGAGCCGTTCATTTGTTGTTTAGCACGATGGCTCGCGCGGTGTAAACGCCGGTGGGAATTCGGATTTATCTCCCGCAAAGCCGCAAAGCTCGCAAAGGTTCGGAATTAGTTTATTTCGAACTTGGCGCCTTTGCGCCTTGGCGGGAGAAATCTTAGGGATTTCCTGGTTCCAGAACGATCTTGCCGGCGATTTGATTATTTTCGACGATGTCGTGGGCTTTGGCGACTTCGCCGAGCGGCATGATGCGGTTGATGATTGCGCGAATCTTGGGCGATGGCGTTCAAAGGCACCGTTTTTAATGGACAGTTCGCTACTTGCACAAAGTTAGTTCGAACCGCTGGGAAATCTACTTGATCGGGTGGGAATCTAATCCTCCTAACGGCCCAGTGATTGGAAGTAGCCGGATTTTTCCAGCTCGTTGTAGAGCGATGGATCGATGAACTCCTCAGCTTTGCGTCCCTTGGCGCGCGGGTCGGTTTCAGCGGTTTCAGAAATAACCGTTTCGATGGCTTTGAAAGGAAGGCGCGGCGGTCGTTCGATAAAATTCGTGGCGTATTCGTAGGAGGACTCCAACGTTTCCCGATCTTGCGTGCGCGTCCACTTGCCGATCACTTTGATCGCCAGCTCCTTATCGCGAAACAACCGATCCACCGCTTCGCTGTACGCCATGAGGAAACGCTTAACGGTGTCTCGATCCTTATTAATCGTGGTACGAGTCGAAACCAGGCCCGTGGTTGGATAATCGATCGCTTCTCTAGCGAAATTGGCAAGCATGGCGAAGCCGGCTTTGTTGGCCTTAAAGTCGCCGGGCGAAGACAGAATTCCTCCCTGGACAACTCCGGCCTGCATGCCGGCGAGAATTTCCGGCTGCCCGCCCATTTGAATAATTTTTACATCGCGATCGGGCTCCAAGCGCCATTTCTTTAGCAACAAGCGCAAAGAGCCATCTGTCGAGGCGCCGTAGCGGGTAATTCCCAATGTTTTGCCTTTAAGGTCTTCTTGCCTTTTGATCGATGGCTGAACGTAAAGATAGAAAGCCGGGACGTTGACCACACCGCCAATGATCACAACGTCGCCGCCTGCAAGATTCACGGTGACAATATTACCGCCGCCCAGAGCTAAGGTAAATTCGCCCGCGATCATCGCTTGCTGTATCCGGCTGGCGCCCGCCACGTACACCGGATCGACGAAAAGTCCATGCTTTTCAAAAATTTTGGCATCTTTGGCCAGGTAAAAACCGGCCTGGGTCGCGCTTATGGCACTGTAGGCTGCGGCAATGCGCTTGAGTTGCGCCGGCGCGGTAGTGTGGCCGATCAGTAGCGCAAAGATAGTCAAGGCGAGAGTTCGTTTCATGGCGACTCCTACGTTTAACGAGCGTAGATAAACTTGCGTACGCGGCTAATTACCATATAAACAAACGTGGGCCAACACTACCGGAATTGTTGACTGAGAGTTGCAAGTATAAGAGAACGAAGCGCCCCGCCAACAGTGTGTGAGATTCCAATGCACCAGGAGTAATGAGGATTTTATGACGATTGCGGACATCCAAGCCAAGAGCGAAAGTTGGAACATGAAAGTGATCGGCCATCACGACCTCAACGGTCACGGCGATGGCATGCAGTTGCTTAAACAAGACCGCTACGTTTACCTTGCCCATCTCGGCACCTCGCCGATGGCACTGAGCATCATCGACGTGGCCGATCCAAGCGATCCGCGCGTGGTCAAGCAAATACCGCACGCGCCCAACACCCACTCGCACAAAGTTCAGATCGCCGGCGATATTTTGATCCAGAATCAGGAGCGGCCGTATTTTGATAGGAACTTGCCGGCCAGCACGCCGAACGAAGCGGGCATCAAAATTTATAGCATCGAGAAGCCGACTGAACCGCGCGAGATCGGCTGGTTGAAACTGCCGGGCAAGGGCGTGCACCGCATGTGGTTCACGGATGGCAAGTACGCCCATGTCGGCGCCATGCTGCCGGGTATCAAAGAGCGCGCTTATCTGATCGCGGACATTTCCAATCCGAGCAATCCGAAGGAAGCCGGCCGCTGGTGGATCCCCGGCACCAAAGAGGGCGAAGAAACACCGGCCGATTGGTCGCCGTTCGCCGGCGAGCATTTTCACGTGCACGGCGCGATCCCACATGGCGATCGATCGTACGTCGCGCTGGTCGATGCCGGTATGGTGATTCTCGACATCTCCGACATTAGCAAACCGAAAACCATCAGCCACATCGATTGGAGTCCCCCGTTCGGCGGCTACGCGCACACGACGTTGCCGCTGCCGGGAAGAAAATTGGTCGTCGCCGTCGATGAATCGGTGAAGTACGACTGTGCCGAGGGCGAGAAACGGGTTTGGCTGATCGATATTCGCGAAGAGCGCAACCCGGTGATCGTCAGCAGCTGCCCGGTGCCGGAAGGCGACTTCTGCAAACGCGGCCTGCGCTTCGGCCCGCATAACGTGCATGAGATGCGTCCCGGCTCGTTTCACAGTGAGAACATTATTTTCATCACCTACTACAACGCCGGCCTGCGCGTCTTCGACATCAGAAACAAGTTCCGGCCCGAGGAAGTGGGCTTCTTCATTCCTCCGGCGCCGGAGGGACAAAAAGCGCCGATGTTCAATGATCTCTACGTCGATACCGACGGGTTGATCTACGTGACCGATCGGATCAAGGGCGGGTTGTATGTGCTGGAGTATACGGGGCCGAAGATTCAATAGAAGAAGAGATTAGCCGCAAAGAACGCAAAGAGCGCAAAAAAATACTTCACCACGAAGTGTGTTATGAGCTTACGCTCGCCCACAGAGGATGAAAATGGAGGGATTCCCCTCCACATCCACACTCAGCCCCGAATTTTCGCGGGAGGTCAGAGACGAAGACAGAAACTCTCAGCGGCTTTCGTGTGCTTCGTCATGCCTCCTAGACCCGGAGTGAGAATTTCGTTATAGGTGTCGGGACGATCGATCATGTCTGACCGTTTGCTCATAAATGTTTTCAACATCGACGCCGCGCTCGCCGTTGGGCGGGC
>JAERMN010000426.1 GCA_016844625.1 Deltaproteobacteria bacterium | reverse complement strand
CGCCGTGTATATTGGCCGGCGCCGCCGTCTTCGCCGCGCAGCAAGATGCCGTCGGCGCCGCCGTAGTTGTAGACGACTGGCAATTTTGTTCCGGGCTTGCCCCGTCCAGGCCAGAACAGCGCAGGAAGCATATGCCCTTCGTAGGAGATTTCCACTTGTTCGAAAGGCACTGTGACCATGCTCCAGGCTTTGGCGAAATTCTCCTCGAGCTTCTTGTAAGTCGGTAGCATGCGCGGGTCGGTCTCCGGCATGTAAACCACCGCGCGCCGATGGAAATCGGCGGCACGCAAATAAAATTCATGAGCGGTCTGTTTGCGATTCTCTAGCTCGAAGCCGGTGGCGAGATCCTGGTTCTTCGCTGCAACCTCGGTCCACTCTTTGTGCCAGCTTTCGAGATTGAAAAATTTCACTCGGCGAGCGACACCGCGGACATCGGGATCGGGATGATCCGGCGACACTTCCATGCGCACTTCCAACTGTCCGCCGCCGCCAAGCCCTTTGGCCGGATAGAGAAATTTCTCGGCTTGTTCTTTGTCGAAGACATCGCCGCCCGTCTTACTAGCCATGAGTCAGTCTCCTTCAGTTTCAGATTGCTTCCCTGTTTGCCCTAGCGGACGCAATATTTCAACTGGAGGCGTTTGGCAAGAAAATGCTTTTCACCACGAAGGCACGAAGGACACGAAGGTTTCGGATGATTCTAATTCCGAACTTCGTGCTCTTCGTGCCTTCGTGGTGAAAGGGGAAGTTCCGGTAGATTACCTGCAGGCAGCGACGAAGGCGTCGAAGATTCGCCGGTGGCCTTGGCGCCGTGGAGCCAAAACTTCGGGATGCCACTGCACGGCGATGACAAAGCGATGGCGTGTGCTTTCGATCCCTTCGATCACGCCGTCATCCGCAATGGCGTCGACGATCAAGCCCTTGCCGAGCTGTTTGACCGCTTGGTGGTGCGTCGTGTTGACCTCCAGGCTTGATCGACCCACGATGGCGCGCAGCTGAGTTCCATCGGGAATCTGGACGCGGTGACCGCCTTGAGTTTTCTTTTTGTTCTGTTGATGCTCGCCGGCGCTGGCTATTTGCGCGGCGATGTCTTGGTAGAGCGAGCCGCCAAGCACGACATTGAGCGCTTGCTCGCCGCCACAGATGCCGAGCATGGGCAAATCTTTTTTTAACGCCGCGGCGGCGATGTCGAGTTCAAATTCGGTGCGCACTGCCTTGACGATACCCAGCTCATGGATCGGTTCCTCGCCGTAGTAGCTCGGATGGATATCGAAGCCGCCGCCACTGATGATCAGGCCATCGAGCCAATCGAGCGAGCGCCGGATGGCTGCACCAGAATTCAACGGCGGCAAAACCAACGGCGTCGCCCCCGATTGCTCGACCGCGCGGTAATAGCGTTGGGCGAGAAATAACGTCGGCTCGCTTCTGGTTCGAGCGTTTCCTTCGGCGAAGTCGGCGGTGATGCCGACCACGGGTGAATTTCTGTTGCTCATTTGTTTGTTTCGTAGAGCCGTTTGTAGATGCGGTGGTTGCGCAGCACGAGCTTTACATAGCCGCGGGTTTCGACGTAAGGAATGCGCTCGACGAACTCTTCAATATCGTCGGTCAAGATTTCTTTCTCCCAGCGGTCGACGGCGGCTTCGCCGGCGTTGTAGGCGGCGATCGCTTTGAACCAATTGTTCGAATAACGCTCCAGTAAATCTTTGAGATACTGCGTGCCGAGGGTGATATTCAGTTCGGGCTCGAAAAGCTTTTGCTGCGTCGGCGCCGGCAGGCCGATCTGTTTGGCGACTCGGGCCGCGGTCGGTGGAATTAACTGCATCAAGCCTAGCGCGGCGGCGGGGGAGCGAGCCCGCGAGTTGAACAAACTTTCCTGGCGGATCAGCGCCAGAACGAGATGGGGATCAAGGCCGCGCTCTTGGGTTTTCTGTTGGATCAATTCCCAATAGGCCAGCGGATAGCGGTAGAGATCGCGCTCGCTTTGGGAATACGGCAGTTGCTGCGCCAAACTGAGGCTTCGTCCGTAAGCTTGGCTGTTGAAATACTCGCGCATGAGTAAGGCGCGCAATCGGTCCTGCGGTTTGCTCTGACGGTTCACATCGTCCAGCTCGACCACGGCCAGCGAGTGCAATGCCAGCGCGGCGAGCTCGCGCGCCCGCGAAAGATGAAACATCAACTCAGTGCGCATCGGTGGGTCCGCTTGGGAAACTGCCGTGGGCTGAGCCGGTAGGGGGAGGTCATGGGGAGCGCCTAACCGCTCCAAGGCGCGCAAAGACAGCGCTTGATAGTAGGACTCCTCGCCGCGGTTGACGATCTGGCGGTGCAGCTGTTTGGCCGCTTCCATTTCACCAAGTTTCTCCGCGATGCGCGCTTGCCAGTAAACTGCTGCGCTGGCGAACGGGCCATCTTTCGATTGTGCCACTAACGAGCGAAAGGCGGACTGCGCCGGCTGCAATTCACCGCTTCGGTAGTAAAGCCAGGCGAGTCTCCAGGCGGCGTCGTCGCGCAGCTGGCTTTTGGGAGATTGCTTTTGTACGCGGCTGTAATATTGAATCGCTTCATCCTTACGACCGAAATATTCATGAATATCGGCGCTGGCATACTGCGCCCGGTCGGTAAAACCACTCGCCGGGTATTTTTCCAAAAGAGTTGTGAAATAGTCGAAGGCGCGGCCGTTCTCGTGGCGGTTCCAATAAATCTGCCCGATCTGGTACAACGCGTTCGGCGCTTCCGCGCTGTCGGGATAGTCGCGCGCGATCTGTGCGAGAATCGGCAGCGCTTCGTTTCGGCTTCCCGTTGAAAGATGCAGCGCCGCCAACTTGGTAAGATAAAGCAGCCGCGGTCCCGGCTCTGAGATAGTATCGAGGATTTTCTTATAGAGTTCTTCGGCATCTTTGGTCTGGCGCTCGCGAGCCAAGCGGTCGGCTTCGTCAGCTTGAGCTTCGATCGTCGTAAGCGCGAACTGATCGGGAAACTTGCCGCGCAGGAGAGCTTGTTCCTTGCGTGCCGACGCTGCCCAGAGCGAACTGGGCGAGGCATTGCGCAGCTCGCGATATAACGAATACGCCCGGCTGACATCGCCCTGTGCTTCGTGAAGCTGAGCTTGGAGGAAATGCGCTTCATCGGCGATCTCGCGCAGGACCGACTTGTCGCTACGCAATTGGCGCAGCGCGTCGGCCGCCGGCGCGAATTTCTTCTCGGCGATGTCGACTCGCGCCAACAGCAGAGCGGCGGAGCGGTACCAAATGCTGTGCGGAAAGCCCTGGCGCAGCTCGGTCAAGTATGTGCGCGACTGATCCCAGTTTGTTTGGTCATGAGCGATACGCGCCAAGTAGTAAAGGCTGTAGTCGGCGAGACGATAGCCACTCTCGATAGTGTTTTGAAACAGCTCTTTGGCCAGAGTCGGTTTGCCACTGGTGTAGAGTTGGTAGGCCTTGGCAAACTCTTCGCGTGAATCGTACGATTGGGCGAGGAGCCAATGTGGCGAGCCGATTAAAACCGCCAGTAGCAGCAGGAGGCGAGTCAAAAAGATCATTAGTTGTTGTCAGTGTAAACAAGGGCGGGCGGCGATTCAATCAAACGGCGAAGATTCCCGTTCTTGGTCCGATGACCGGATTATTTGCGGTAATACCGCGATCGAGGTGCAACCCTTGCGAAACGAAGGCATGCCCTTCGGGATGGCAAATAACAAATCTCAAATACCAAATTTGGAATCTGATATCTGTGATTTGAAATTCCGAGCGCCAGCGAGGAGTGGCCGGTGCCTTCGTTCGGTGCTTTAGTTCTTTGGGGTCACACCTAGACCAACAGTGTCATCAGTTCTCCTCGTGCCATGAAGAATTCGCGCTAGATGGG
>JAERMN010000425.1 GCA_016844625.1 Deltaproteobacteria bacterium | reverse complement strand
GGGCGAAGACGGCGTCTTCGGCGGCGATGGTGATATGCGTGTAAAGCGCCAGCCAACAGCCGCCGCCCATGGCCCAGCCTCTGACCGCGCCGATTACTGGTTTCGTCATCTCAAATATGCGGATCAGCTTGACATCATCGACCGACCAATAGTTCATCAAGTCCGCGGCGCTCATACCGGTCTGGATTCCATACGGCCACTGAACATCGCGGCGCCGGCCGCTGGTGGTCGCCTGATCAAAGCCGGAGCTAAACGCGCGTCCCGCGCCGGTGATGACGATGGCGCGGATCTCCGGGTCGGTCTCGGCTTCGTCCAAAGCGTTGTGGATTTCTTTCAGCATCGGCCGAGTTATCGCGTTGAGCGCCTCCGGCCGATTGAGCGTGATCAGCACGCCGCCGCGCTTTTTCTCGTAGATGATTTCTTTGTAGTCGGGCATTCGGTCTCCTTTGTTCAAACCGTTCAAGCCGTTTAAGTTGTTCAAGTTGTTCAAATCGTCAACTAGCTCCCGTTAAACGGATTGAACTGTTTGAACGTTTTGAACGAATTGAACGAGTTCGTATCATCGTCCTCACCGGTATTCACCTTCGTACAACATTTTGATGAAGCCGCTGGCTTCGACTTCGCGCACCAGGGTTTCGTCGACGAACTGTTTGGGATCGGCCCCCCTGGCCTTGGGCTCCTCGGAGGAAACGAATTCCAGCGTGGTTTCGATCGCCTTGGGCGATGCGTAGGGCACCTGATTGTAAAATTTGTTCGCCAAAAGATTATAAGACAGCTCGAGATATTTGACGTCACGCTCCTGTGCCGATTGAATGCGCAATTTCTGTTGCATCACGGCGAGGCTCTCCCTTTTATTTTTGCGAAAATAGGCTAGACCTTCGCATATGGCTTTGACGAAGCGCAAGGCTTGATCGCGGTTGCGCTTGATATAGCTGCGAGTGGTGTCGACTGAATTCTGTAAATAGTCAATGTCCATGTCCACGGGGTCGGCCAACACCCGGTAGCCGCGCTCTTCGGCGAGGAAAAACGTCGGAATCGTGAAAACCGCGCCGTCGATGCCGCCTTTTTCCAGGCTCGCAAACATGGCCGGTGACGAACCCAATTGAAGGATTTGGATGTCTTCAGTGCGCATTCCCCATTTGCGCAAGAACAGCTGGAGCACCCAATGGGAGGCAGAGCCGAAGCGGGTGATGGCGATCCGTTTGCCTCTAACATCCGCGGCGGTTTTGATCTCGGGCTTGACCATCAATCGCTGCAGCCCGGTTTTCATCGGCGAGGCGGCCAAAACAGTGTCGCCGCCGCGCAAGGAGGAGCGAATGACGGCGTCACCGCCGCCGACGGAAAACTGAATCTCGCCGGCGAGCAGGGATGCTACCACCCGGGACGCTCCGCCGCCGATGATGATGACCTCGGCATCGAGGCCGTGTTTCTTAAAAAGTCTCTTTTCTTCCGCCACCCATATGGAACCCGAAGTGGCGCTGATGGAGCTAAGCCCGACGCGAATTTTATCCTGCGCGCCGGCCGGTCGGCATGCCAACAGACCAATAGCGGCGATGGCGCAACTCACAGCATAGGGGTGACGCATCATGACCTCCTGAAACGGGTATTGGTTCAGTTTGATTTCAACGCCGCATCTCAGCCAAACCATTTGGGGCTGATCCGTCCTCTGGCGGAGATGTAGGGGCAGGCCTATGTGCCTGCCCTCCGAACGGGCAACCACATAGGGTTGCCCCTACTGCTTCTTAACTAGTAGAAAGCGCGGTTGGGCGTCAAGGGAATTGAAAAGAAATAACATGCGCTTGCAGCTTCTTGCCAAGAGAATTTCCTTCATCTATGCATCGGTTGACAGGAACAGGGGAGGCAAGACATGCCCAAGATGAAAGTTAACGACATCGAACTCTACTACGACGAACAGGGCAAGGGCCGGCCGATGGTGTTTTTGAGCGAGACCGCCTGCGACGGCGAGGTGTGGAAAATAAACCAGGTCGAAGAATTTTCCAAAGACCATCGAGTAATCACGTTCGACTACCGCGGCACCGGGCAGTCAAGTAAACCATCGATCGATTACACGACCAAGATGTTCTGCGATGATTTAGTCGGCTTGATGGATCATCTCAATGCCGAAGACGCCATCGTCGTCGGTCACTCCATGGGCGGCCGAGTCGCGCAGTTGCTCGCGCTCGACCATCCGAAGAAAGTTCACAAGCTGGTGCTAGCTTCCACCGGCGCACATTACCCTCTGACCAAGGGCCTGCCGCTCAAGATTATGAAGGAAATGATCGAGTGGGGTTACCAGAAGTACGAACGGGATCACACGATCCTGGTCGGCTGGACTGACGAATATGTTAAGCAGCATCCGGAGAAGATCGAAGCTTACTTGAAAGTAAGGATGCACAACCTTTGCCCCGTGGAATTTTACCTGCGCCACTTGATCGCGCGCCAGAGCCATGACACGAGTCAGCGCTTGAAAGACATCAAGCAGCCGACGCTAATCCTGGTCGGCGACGGCGATCAAAACATGACCAGCGAGATCAATCATCGGATGTCGTCGGAAGTGTTGGTAAAGGGAATTCCGAATGCCAAGCTGGTCCTGCTGCCGAACGAGCGGCATAGCTATTTTTTTACCAATCCCGGCGAAGCGCATAAAGCGATGCGCGAATTTGTGGCAACCTAGGACGAGGGGGGTGGGCTCGACCGTGCGAAGCGCTGCGGCGATCGAACTACAGATGAATAAACGCCCGTACCCAATTCTTCGGCAGCGCGGTATGGCCTTCGCCGGTTTCATCTTCGGCTAAAAAAACATCGCCAGGGCCGAAGGTCTTTACCGTGCCGTCGCCGATGCCGATCTCGCATGTGCCAGAGAGGGTAATGCACCATTGACGGCGCGGCGCGTTGTGCCAGCCATGCAGATCGTCACGATTGAAATCATTTTTGAAAACCAGAGCCTTCGGTGTGATCGTGGTTAGAAAAAACTTCGAGCCTTGCTTCTGATCCAATTCTTCAAAGTGAGATTTTCCGTCCGCGCCGGTGTAGAGTCTGCAAAATTGCATGGAACCTCCCAGAGTGTGAAATTTGTTTAGGGCTTAGCAGCAATCCAAATATATTTGCAAGGCGAATAGATTCTTACCTTTGAAATGTTAAACAAAACGAGTTCAACAAATTTACCGCCCAATATGCCCGCGAAATAAATCCGAAATCCGAAGCACGAAAGAAGCCCCGCGGACCGAAACAAACCGGGGCCAAAATAAATCCCAATTCAGGAAAATCCAAAACCTCGAATCGGAACCAGCGTTGTTTGGAACATTGTGTTTTTGGTCATTTGAATTTGTTTCGGATTTCGGATTTCGAGTTTCGTGCTTCGAACTTTCCGAACCTTGGCGCCTTTGCGCGAATCACAGAATTGCCGACCTCATTTTCATGGACCAAAACTTTCAAATACATTTGGTTAGATTGTCTTTCCCGTCGATTGACAGGTCCGATGCATCTGGAGTAGGAAATCTTATTACGAATCGATCAATAATTTGGAGGAGGAAAGAAAATGGCAAACTATCAGACGTTATTAGTGGACAACAAAGACGGCGTGACGACGATCACGTTCAATCGGCCCGAGAAGCGCAACGCCATGAGCCCGCAGCTGCACCGCGATATGTACGACTGTCTCACCGATCTGCGTTACGACAAGGACACGCGGGTGATCATCATCACCGGGGCCGGCGAGAGTTTTTGCGCCGGCCAGGACTTGAAGCAATATTTCATCGAAATGGATTCGCAGCCCGAGCGCGTGCGCGATGAAGTGCGTGAGAAGTCACGCCAGTGGAGAAATGAAATTCTGCGCAAGATGCCGCAACCGGTGATCGCCAAGATCAACGGCTGGGTATTTGGCGGCGGATTTACCGTGGTGACCGGTTGCGATATCGCGATTGCCGCCGACGATGTGCAGTTCGGCTTGTCGGAAGTCAATTTCGGCCATTTCCCCGGCGGCGAAGTGACGATTGTCCTGACCGAACATTTGCAGCCCAAGCATGGTCTCTATTACGCGCTCACGGGCAAGACGATGAACGCCAAGGAAGCCGAACGCATCGGCCTTATCACCAAAGCGGTGCCGCGGGCCGACTTAGACAAAGAAGTGATGGAGATCGCCAATAATCTGAAAGAGAAAGCGCCGTCAGCGCTCAATGCGGTCAAAGAGGCGTGGTATTACACCTTCTATTCCACCCCAGATGTGGCTTACGAAATCTCCGGCCTGATTTCTGACAAAGCCAAGCAGGCGATCGGCGGCCGGCCCGGACTGCAACAGTTTGCCCGCAAGGAATATCGGCCGGGGCTGGGATCGTATAAGGTTGAGGAGAAG
>JAERMN010000424.1 GCA_016844625.1 Deltaproteobacteria bacterium | reverse complement strand
GCCGATGCCGGTCATGAAAATTATCCGGTGGTGGAAGCTTCGTGGTACGGCGCGTCAGTGTATTGTTCATGGCTTGGCAAGCGATTGCCGACCGAAGCGGAGTGGGAAAAGGCGGCGCGCGGTAACGATGGCAGAAAATATCCCTGGGGCAACGAGGCGCCGGATTCAACGCGGGCCCATTTCAACGGCGGCTGGAACGATTTTCACCCAGTGGGGAGTTTTCCCAAAGGCGCCAGTCCGTATGGCATGCTCGATGCCGCGGGCAACGGTTGGGAGTGGGTGAGCAGCGCCTATATGCCTTATCCGTACAATTCGAACGACGGGCGCGAAGATTTGACGCGCGTGCAAGTGCGCATCACGCGCGGCGGCGGACAGGATTCTCGGGCCGACGATTTGACCACCACGCATCGCGGCCGCCAAGTTTCGCGCAATCCGCGCGGCGGCCATCACAACATCGGCTTTCGCTGCGCCCGCTGAGTCTTTAGCCGTCGTTTTTCCGGTTTTAGTGTAAAGATGATTACACCACGAAGAGCACGAAGGACACGAAGGGTTCGTATGATTAATATTCCGAACTTCGTGCTCTTCGTGTCCTTTGTGGTGAACCAATCAAGCTGAAGTTGGTACATAACCCACAAGTGCCAGAAAAAACCTTTAACATTTTCCCATGACCGCATATCTGATCATCCAAGGCGTGCTGATCGGCTTCGTTGTCGCCGTGCCGGTCGGCCCGCTCGGTATCTTGTGCATTAACCGCGCGCTGGCGACGGGGGCGTTGTGCGGACTTTTTTCCGGCCTTGGGGTGGCGACCGCGGATGCGTTGGCGGCGAGCATCGCGGCGCTCGGCATCTCGTTTGTGTCCGGATTCTTGACGGAACATCAAATTATTCTGCGTCTGGCCGGAGGCGTGTTTCTTTGCTATCTCGGTTGGCAGATTTATCGGACCAAACCCAAGGCGGCGCCGGCGCCGAGCCGCGTCAATGGCTTGTTGAATGCTTACGGGACGACGTTTTTCTTGACCTTTTCCAATCCGGTGACGATTATTTCGTTCATCGCGATCTATGCCGGTTGGCATGTGCCGAGCTTGCAAGGTCGCTACTTTGCTGCGGCGCTGCTTACATTCGGCGTCTTCATCGGTTCGGCGCTTTGGTGGGTCGGCCTGTTCATCGGCATGACTGCGTTTCGCGATAAATTTAGTCTCGACGCTCTCGGCTGGGTCCATCGCGTTTCCGGCGTATTGATCGTCGGTTTCGGCATCGCCGTGCTGTTGACCTTGTCGCCGCTCAAGCAAGCTTTTGGGATTCAATTCTAAGATGGTGCAGGAATCGGTCACCTACTTTAGCCGCGCCGGCGGCGTTCCTGGCGCGCTCAACTGTTTCCTGGCGCTTCTTTACATCGCGCTTAATGTTTTTCAGTTTTTCATCTTGCCGTTGTGGCTTTTGCCCGTGCAGCGGAGCTGGGCTTGGACGCTTTTCCCGCTGGCGCTATTGACCAATCCGTTTTGGAGTTTGATTCACGAAGCGATCCACGATCTGTTTCATCCCAATCGCGGCGTAAACGCTTTCACCGGCCGGCTGCTGGCGATTCTTTTCGGCGCGCCGTTTCGTATTCTCCGCTTGAGCCATCTGCTGCATCATAAGCTCAATCGCATGCCGGTGGAGGGGACGGAATACTACGACCGCGGCAAGAGCGCCAAGGCCGCCGCCGCGCCGGGATATTATTTCCAAATTTTCTGCGGTCTGTATCTAGTGGAGGTGATCAGTCCGATTTATTTTCTGTTGCCGCGCGCTTGGCTGCAACGGTTCAAGGAGCGCTATCTTAAGCCCGAGAGCGTCAGCGCTATACTGATGCAGAACTGGCTTGGCGCTGAGTCGCTACGCGAGATTCGCTTGGACGGTTTGCTTACTGTTTCGTGGCTATCCCTCTCATTTTGGTTTTATGGTCAGCACTGGCCTCTGCTTCTCGTAGCGTTGCTGGCGCGCGGGTTTTTGATTTCGTTTCTCGACAATATTTATCACTACGAAACACCGGTGAGCGATGTGTTCTTCGCGAAAAATCTAACGTTGCCCGCGCCGCTTGCCAAATTGTTGCTCAATTTTAACCTGCACGGCATTCATCACATCAATCCGGCGATCTCGTGGATCAACTTGCCGAAGGCTTTCGATGTCCAGGGCGGCAAATTTCATGGCGGCTACTTCGCCGCGGCGCTACGCCAACTGCATGGTCCCATCGCGCTTCAGGAATTGCCCCAAGGCGCGCCGACGCTGCGCGTGCGGCCGGGCTAGTGTCGTTCTCGGGGCGCGATCTTGGAACAGAATTAACCCTTCGGTCAGTTAGAGAAGATTTTTGACCACGAAAAACACGAACCACACGAAAAGGGATTTCCGAGTTTCGTGCCTTTCGTGTTTTTCGTGGTTGAATTCTTCTTCCGGTGGTGCGGCGGGGACGGGCGCAGCATGCTGCGCCCCTACAGAAAACAAAGCTGCGGGCCGGTCAGTTCTGTTTGCGGAACAACAGCACCGAGAACCATTCGTTGGGGTCCGTGAAGTGCTCGACGGGTGTGAGGCCGAAAAAGCCGAGTTGTTCTTGCAGTCGGTTGGGTTCGAACTTGCGGCTGATCTCGACTAGAATCTTTTCATCGTGACGCCATTGGAAGCCGGCGTTGGCGTCGCGAAAGTAAATCTCTTGCGCCGTGCTCGCCACCGCATACATTTCGATCTGTTGCCAGTGCGGATTGAACCAAGAGTGATAGCCGATTTGATTCAAGTCGAAATTGCCGCCGAGCAGCCGGTTGATGTTGCGAAAGACGTTCAAGATAAACTCGGCGGTGATGCCGCGGCTATCGTTGTAAGCGTCTTCGAGTAGTTTCACCGGCTTCACCCGGTCGGCGCCGAGCAGAAGATAATCGTTGGGCCCCATGGCCGCCGAGAGGGCGCGGAAAAAGCGCGGAAACTCGGTTTGGTTGAAGTTGCCGATGGTGCTGCCGAGAAAGACGAACAAGGTCGGCAGGCTTTTTTCGATGGCGGAAAAGCCGTCTTCATAACGCGCGTGGATGCCGTGGAATTCGAGTTGCGGAAAATCTTTTTGCACCGAAGCTTTCGAAGCGAGCAGGCCGGCGACGCTGACATCGATGGGCGCAAAGATGCACAGGCCGCGCTGGCGCACTTGCTCGCTGAGCAAATGGACAGTTTTCTTGCTGTAACCGGCGCCGAGTTCGACGATGCACTCGACCGGCGCAGCGGCGATGATGTTTTTGGCGTTGGCTTCGAGAATGCTATTCTCCGTTCGCGTTAGATAATATTCCGGCAAGTCGCAGATAGCTTCGAACAGCTCGGAGCCGAGCTCGTCGTAGAGATGATAGGCTTCGAGCCAGCGCGGCTGATCCCAAAGCGTCGTCAAGATCGATAGCGTAGGAATAGCATCGAGGTCGGCACCTTGCCGGGACCAGATGCCCGGGTGGTCGGACAGCCAGCGCGAGCGCTGATCGGCGGCGAAGATATCTGGCGCTGTTGGTTGTGTCATGAGTTGAGAGACTATAAAAGAAATTTGACTGGGATGCGACCATGGGCTTGAGTGCCGATTCGGTATGATTGAGATCTCGCGCGAAGAGGGCGAGTTGAACGACCGTCATGCCCGTGGAAACGGGCATCCAGTTTCATCCTGGTGTCCTGCGCAAAATAAGCCTGGATTCCCGCGTGCGCGGGAATGACGGAAAGGAAGACCGGAAGATTCAGATATCCTCGATCTGAAGTAGCAGATATTTCGCTATTATGATCAGTGCAGAAACAACGATTAAGTTTCACGACGTCAGCTTCATTCTGCCAGGCGGCAAGAAATTGCTCGCTGATCTTAATCTCGAGGTCGCGCGTGGGGA
>JAERMN010000423.1 GCA_016844625.1 Deltaproteobacteria bacterium | reverse complement strand
CTTCCAGGCACGTAGCTCAGTGGGAGAGCGCTTCCTTGACACGGAAGAGGTCGGCAGTTCAATCCTGCCCGTGCCTACCATTTCTTAATCAGCCGGTATGGACAGTATTCACGTCATCTTTGCTGACGGAAGTTCCGTCGACGTTTGCCCTGGCACTCGGGTGGTAGAGCTGGCTGCGTCCGCCGGGGCGAAAAATCTGGTTGCCGCCAAGATCGACGGCAACCCTGTCGATCTCAATCGCCCTTTGGAAAAAGATTGCACCGTGGATTGGATCGCGCCGGACAGCGCCCATGGTCTCGATGTGCTGCGCCATTCAACGGCGCATCTGATGGCGCAAGCGGTGCAGAGTCTTTTCCCCGACACTCAAGTCACCATCGGTCCGACCATCGACGACGGCTTTTATTATGACTTCAAGCGCAGCGAGCCGTTCTCGCCGGAAGAACTCGAGAAGATCGAGCAGCGCATGCAAGAGTTGGCCAAGGCCAATCTCAAAGTCGTGCGCGAAGAATTGCCGCGCGCCGAAGCGATCGAGCTGTTTCGCAATATGGGCGAGGATTACAAGGTCGAAATCATCGAAGGCATTAATGAAAAAACGGTCTCGCTTTATCGTCAAGGCGATTGGGTCGATCTTTGCCGCGGGCCGCATGTGCCGAGCACTGGGGCGATTAAAGCGTTCAAACTAACCGGCGTCGCCGGTGCTTACTGGCGCGGTAACGAGCAGAACGAGATGCTGCAACGCATCTACGGCACGGCATTTCACTCCAAAGACGCGCTTAAAGAACATCTACGCCTGCTCGAAGAAGCCAGGAAGCGCGATCACCGCCGGCTTGGCAAGGAACTGGATCTTTTTAGCTTTCATCCGAGCGCGCCAGCGAGTCCGTTTTTTCATCCCAAAGGCGCGACGGTATACAACCAGCTGATCGCTTATATGCGCCGGCTCTACGTCCGTTACGGTTACGATGAAGTGATCACGCCGCAGATTCTCGACGTCGAGCTGTGGCGCCGCTCCGGCCACTACGATCACTATCGCGACAGCATGTATTTTACCGAGGTCGACGAGCGCCAATTCGGTGTTAAGCCGATGAACTGCCCGGGCCATACTTTCATCTACGCCGCGAAGAAGCGCTCGTACCGCGATCTGCCGCTGCGCATCGCCGACTTCGGCCGCTTACATCGTTATGAGCGTTCGGGTGTGACCTCGGGGCTGACCCGTGTTCGGTCGTTCTCGCAGGATGACGCGCATATTTTTTGCGCGCCGGAGCAGATTGAGGCGGAAATTGGCAGCCTGATCAAGATGCTTCGCGAGGTGTACCAAACCTTTCAGTTCACCGACATGGAGGTCAAGCTGTCAACCCGGCCGAAAGATTACATCGGCGAGCTAGCGATTTGGGATAGCGCGGAAGCCGCGCTGGGGCAGGCGCTGACCAAGGAAGGGATCGACTACCAGGTCAATCCCGGCGACGGCGCTTTTTATGGCCCGAAGATCGACTTCATCGTGCTCGATGCGCTCAAGCGCGGCTGGCAGCTTGCCACCATGCAGTTGGATTTTAACTTGCCCGAGCGCTTCGATTTGATTTACACCGCGTCGTCGGGCAGCGAGGCGCGGCCGGTGATGATCCACCGCGCGCTGTTGGGATCGATCGAGCGCTTCATGGGAATATTGATCGAACATTGCGCCGGTGCTTTTCCGCTCTGGCTGGCGCCGGTTCAATTGAAGATTTTGACCGTTACCGATGACCACAAGGAATATGCTACGAGTGTGTTTAAACAGCTGCGTGACGCCGGCTGGCGGGTCGAACTCGACGGCCGCAATGAAAAGCTCGGCTACAAGATTCGCGAGGCGCAGTTGGCGAAAATTCCCTATGCCGTGGTGATCGGTGACAAGGAAGTAGCGGGCCAGACGGTCGCGCCGCGCCGGCGCGGCGGCGAGAACCTCGCGCCGCTGGCGCTCGGGCAATTTATCGAGCAGCTCCGCGCCGAGGTTGCACTAGAAGTGGGAGCAGCATAAAAGTAGGTGAGAATGGGTCGTAAAACGGAGGTGCCTTATCGCTAGAGAAGCGAGAATCAATCATCAAATTCGCGCCCGCGAAGTTCGGATTATCGGCGCCAAGGGCGAACAGTTGGGCGTGATGCCGCTGCACGAGGCGTTGAGGCAGGTTGAAGTCCAAGATCTCGATTTGGTCGAAGTCGCGCCGGATGCTCAGCCGCCGGTTTGCCGCATGATGGATTACGGCAAGTTCCGCTATGAGCAGAAGAAAAAACAGCATGGACCGAACAAGCACGCCCTGGTGGAAATTAAGGAAGTAAAAATGGGTTCGCGGACAGACCCGCACGATGTCGAGCATAAGGTAAAAAATATTCGCAAATTTATCGGCGAAGGCCAGCGGGTTAAAGTGTCGGTGTTCTTTCGCGGTCGCGAGATTACCCATCCAGATTTGGGCCGGCAAATGCTCAAAGGCGTCGTCGTCCTGGTCCAAGACGTTGCCAAAGTCGATATCGAGCCGCGTCTGGAAGGACGCAACATGGCGATGTTGTTGACTCCCAAGTGAGCCAAGGGCCAGCGAGAATGAGATAAAACAGAGGAGCAAGAAAGTGCCAAAAATCAAAACTAATCGATCCGCCGCGAAACGCTTCCGCGTCACCGGCAGCGGTAAGATCAAACGCAACAAAGCTTACAAGCGTCACATCCTTTCGTCCAAAGGCAAAAAGCGCAAAAGAAATCTGCGCCATGGAACCTTAGTGGCGGCGGCGGAAGTGAAGAACATACGTAAATTAATTCCGTACAAGTAAAAGCGCTGAGGGACCCGTGCTGAGGGCCGAGTCGGGTAGTCCGAAAATTTAACCTCTCAGCAATCAGCGCACATATCTCAGCACTGTCTAGGGAAGGAGTTTTATCGTGCCCAGAGCAAAAGGTGGAAGCAAGTCGAGGCAGAGACGAAAAAAGATCATGAAGCTGGCCAAAGGCTACGTCGGTGGCCGAGGCCGGTTGTATCGCTCCGCCCGGGAGACCGTCGAGCGCGGTTTGGTGTTCGCGTATCGCGACCGGCGCGTCAAGAAGCGGACCTTTCGCGGCCTATGGATCCAGCGCATCAGCGCGGCGGCGAAAATTTGCGGCATTTCCTATAGCCAAATGATCAAGGGGCTGAAAGAAGCCAAGGTGGAGTTGGACCGTAAGATCCTGGCAGAAATCGCCGCAGCGGACATGACCGCCTTCGGTCAACTGGCGCAAACCGCAAAGTCTCACCTAGGCGCTTAAGCGCTTAGTTTTTCAGTCACATGAACGATTCCCTGGAAACTCTCCGCGGAGAGGTTCTGGATCGAATCCAGCAAGCAAACTCCGAAAAGGAGATTGAACAGCTGCGGGTCGAAGTCCTGGGCCGGAGCGGCAGCGTTACGCTGCGGCTGCGCGGCCTTAAAGAACTGCCGGCGGAAGAACGGCCGCGCGCCGGCGAAGCGCTCAACCAATTACGCCGCGAGCTTGAAATCAGTTTGGACTTGCGTGTCGTCGCTGTCAAAAGTCAAGCGCAGGCGCAAGCGCTCAAGGACGAACGCATCGACATCACCTTGCCCGGCACGCGCTGGCAACGGGGCAGCGCCCATCCGCTGACCTTGGTGATCGACGAGATCGTCGATATCTTTTGGGGCATGGGCTTTGAGATTGCCCGCGGTCCGGACATCGAAGACGATTACCATAACTGCGCACGCATACGTCGCCGGTGCAGATTCGCACCATGGAGACACGCAAGCCGCCGCTGCAAGTGATCGTGCCCGGCGCGGTTTACCGCCACGACGACGATGCGACCCACTCGCCGATGTTTCATCAGGTCGAAGGCTTCATGGTCGACGAGCGCATCGCATTTTCCGATCTCAAAGGCGTGCTGACGCATTTCTTGCGGCAGATTTTCGAGCGTGACGCCGGCGTCAGATTTAGGCCCAGTTTTTTTCCGTTCACCGAGCCGAGCGCCGAGATCGATATTCAATGCGTGATCTGCGGCGGCAGCGGCGCGAACAAGGCGGGACAAACCTGCCGCGTGTGTAAAGCTACCGGTTGGCTCGAAATCCTTGGCGCCGGCATGATCGATCCGGCGGTCTTTAAGTTCGTCGGCTACGACCCGGAAAAAGTTTCCGGCTTTGCCTTCGGCATGGGCGTGGAGCGTATCGCCATGCTGAAATACGGCATCGATGACATCAGGCTGTTCTTTCAAAATGATTTACGATTCTTGCGCCAATTCATCTAAGCGAACGGGGAATGGAGTGATGGAGTGATGGGTTCCGGAACCAATACTCCATTACTCCAACACTCCATCACTCCAATTTTATGAAATTTACCCTCAACTGGCTAAAAGAATTCGTCGACTTCACTGGCGCGCCGGAAGATCTGGCCAAGCTGCTCACCATGGCCGGCCTCGAAGTGGAGTCGGTGACGCCGCTCAGCGAGCCGGGGAGCGGGCGCGCGGATGAGCTTTTTGAGATCGCTGTGACGCCCAATCGCGGCGATTGTCTCGGTATCGCCGGCATCGCCCGCGAGGTCGCTGCGCTGACCGGCGCTACTTTGAAAACGCCGCCGGTGACCGTACCGAAGCAAGCTGCCGCGATCAAGAAACGCGTGAGCCTGACGATTGAAAATGCCGAGCTCTGCGCGCGTTACTCGGCGCGGATCGTCGACGATGTACGCATCGCGCCATCGCCGGCGTGGCTCAGCGCGCGGCTTGAGGCTTGCGGCATTCGCGCGATTAACAACGTCGTCGATGTGACCAATTACGTCATGCTTGAGAC
>JAERMN010000422.1 GCA_016844625.1 Deltaproteobacteria bacterium | reverse complement strand
GCAGCAACTGGAATTGTATGAGAACGACGAATGAAAAGAATCGAACACATGTCGCTTTGGGAGAGGGCTTACTTTCCCGAGATCCTGCGCGGCCTTTCGGTTACCGGTTTTCACTTCTGGCGTAATCTCAGCATCCATATTCTGCATGCGTTTGGCTTGGCGAAAACTTTTCAAGCCGCCGTCACGGTCCAATATCCCGAAGAGAGAGCGCCTTATCCCGACACCTTCCGGGCGCGCCACCGATTAACTCTGAACCGGGACGATACCGCCAACTGCACTGCTTGCTTTCTCTGCGCCGTGGCCTGCCCGGCAGAGTGTATCTACATCGAGGCGGGCGAGAACGAGACCGCCATCGAGAAGTACGCGGTGCGCTACGAGATCGACACGTTGCGCTGCATCTATTGCGGCTTGTGCGTCGAAGCCTGTCCGTGCGATGCGATTCGCATGGACACCGGCACCCATCCCGGCAATTTAGGATTCACCCGGAAGGATTTCGTCGAGGACAAAAACGTTCTCATGGAGCGTAGCCGCGAGCTCGAAGCCAAAGGCAAAGAAGGACTCTACAACGAGTACGTCGAGCGCTATAGGAAAGTTTAGCGCGAGGACTCGCGACGAGGCTGGAGGCGATAAGCCGTTGAGAATAGGGAGAGAAGCTGAAATATTGTGGTTTATTTTGGCAATGCTTTTGATCACGGGCCTGGTAGGATTTCTTGGGTCTCACATGCTGGTTAGCGGGGTCATCCAGATATTTGTGATTTGTGCTCTGGTGGCGCTAGGGATCAATCGTATCCAGCAGTTTAAAGATGAATACTAAATCTATAATCCAAGTCGGGATAGCCCTGATCTTCCTTGCTATCGCGGCGTTTATCTACCCAGGCGTCACTTACACAAGCCGCGAGCAGCTTGTCGATTTTGGACCCGTGCAAGCCATTGCTGAGATTTATAAGATCCTGCCGCTGTCGCCACTCATGGGAGGATTGTTGTTGGTGGGAGGGATCGTGTTGGTCGTTGTCGGAGTTAAGAAGTCTTCCTAGGGCCATGGTAGTGTTCGCGGCGCGAGAAAGTCATGGCCGCGGCGCAATGCGATCGCTGCAAGTCGTCAACGTAGCCGAGCACCCCCACGGACATATCCACGAGCAGTTCGCATCGCAATGGCAAATCGATCAAGCGAATTTTGCCGTGAAAGCACGGCTTGCAGTTCGACAATTCCGATGGCTGAAACAAAAATAGAGCAGGCAACTTCGTTTCTCAATTACGCGCCGGTTCCGTTGGCCTTCGGCACCAGCGGTTTGCGCGGTCTGGTTAAAGACATCACTGACCTTGAAGCGTATATCAATGTCAAAGCTGCGCTGCATTATTTGTTGAGCAGCGGCGATATTCAATCGGGCGGCACGGTGGTTATCGCCGGCGACTTGAGGCCGAGCACCGACCGTATCATGCGCGCCTGCGCGCAAGCGGTAGTCAATTCGGGTTGTCAGGTCGAGAACGCCGGCAAGATCCCGACACCCGCGCTGATCGCTCACGCCGTCTCCAATGGACGCGCTGGCGTGATGGTGACCGGGAGCCATATTCCGTTTGACCGTAACGGCATCAAGCTCAACAAAAGCGTTGGCGAGGTTCTGAAGTCGGACGAACCAGCCATTATCCGCGAGGTCGAGCGCGTGCGAGCGGAAGAATATAGCAGGAGCGCGGCCACATCAGCGTTTGACGCGGCCGGGCAGCTTCAGCAAGCGCTGGCTTTGCCGCCGCTCGATCGCGCCGCCGAAGAAGCCTATGTGCGTCGTTATCTGCAAAGCTTTACTCGCGGCGGTCTCGCCGGTTGGCGTGTTCTGGTTTATCAGCACTCGGCGGTGGGGCGCGATCTATTGCCGCGCATCCTGCGCGAGCTCGGCGCCACCGTGATGATCGCTGGACGGAGCGACACTTTTATTCCCATCGATACCGAGAATATTACCGACGAGCAGTTGGATCGTTTAGAAGCATTAGCGATCCGCGCCGAAACTCCAGACGGGCCGCTCGACGCGATTGTTTCGACGGACGGTGACTCCGATCGACCTTTAGTTACTGCCGTGCTGCCCGCCGCCGCCGTCCGGCCGGGTGGCCGGCGCGTGCGCTTCTTGCCCGGCGATCTACTCGGCATCGTCGTCGCCGAGTTTCTACACGCGGATGCTGCTGCGGTCCCGATTAGCGCCAACGACGCTGTCGAGCGCCGCCTGCGCGAGCGTAAAGTTGTGCTGGAGAAGACCAAGATCGGCTCGCCCTACGTGGTCTCCGCTCTCGACGAGTTGCGCGGCGAAGGCGTTGCCCAACGCATCGTCGGCTGGGAAGCCAACGGCGGATTTTTGACCGGCAGCGATATCGCGTTAAGTGCGGGCACGCTGGCCGCGCTGCCGACACGCGATGCGACTCTGCCGATCCTGGCCAACCTGTTCGCTGCCGCCGAGCAGGGCATTAGCCTGTCGACTTTATGGGACCGTTTGCCGGCACGATTTGGACGAGCCGGCTTGCTTGATAAATTTCCGGTGGCGGCGAGCCAGGCCATTCTCGCTCAACTGATTCCCGCCGGTGACAGATTCGAGATGGAATTTGTCGGCGCCGGACTGATACTCGATCGCAGTGGCGCCGGCGTTGCCGCCGCACAGCTGGTGCAGCCGGCGCGCGAAGCCTGGCTGCAACTGCAAGCGACGTTGAGTCGATTCTTCATGGCCGCGCTGGGTTTCGATGACATCGTGCGAATCAATTTGCTCGACGGCGTGCGGGTTTATTTTCGTAACGGCGACACCGCGCATATCCGGCCTTCGGGCAACGCGCCGCAGCTGCGCATCTATGCCGTCAGCGATTCTCAAGCGCGCGCCGATAAAATCGTCGAATTTGCCGTGCGTGAGCCGGACGGCATCTTGCGTCAGTTGGAACGAGCGCTCACGTGAGCTGGTTTATACCGGTTAATCGATTCCGTGTTGGGAGTATGCTATGCCGTGCCGTCGTGCCGACTGCAGCCGCATCGATGGGTTCTTTTCTCTCTCCGGTTCACGGCGCGCAGATATCGGTTAACCCTGGTTCTTTTCAGAACCGTCCAATATTAGGCAGTGAACGGTCACCGCTGAGCGTAAGCTTGTAAAGGATTCTTGGCATAGGGTTTCACTTCACGGTTACTTGAAATTCTTCAAGTAAGCCTCCCGTGCTCTACCCTCTAACCGATTCAATCTGGGAGGTTGAAATGTATAGTCGCAATGTGAGTTTCAAACTTAAGTCGAAGTGCAGCGCGGAATTTACCAGCATTCTTGAGGGGCAGATCATTCCACTGCTGCGCCGACAAAAAGGCTTTGAGGACGAGATCAGCTTTATCTCGCCGGAGCGTAATGCGGCAGTGGCGATCAGTCTTTGGGATAATAAAGACGACGCCGAAGCTTATAGCCGAAAGACCTATCCTGAGATCTTGAGGACCCTGTCCGGCGTGATTGAAGGCACTCCCGTCGTGGAGTCTTTTGAAGTCGCGAACTCGACCTCGCACCAGATCGCGGCTAGCGCGGTAAACTAGTCAGACCTTCCGGCTCGGAAAGTGGGGACATCCCCGTCTCCGGATCGCGACCCTGTGCAGGAGCGGGGATGACCGCTTGGTTGGAGCGCGAGAGAATAGCAGCAATTGGTTTCCATACGGATTGCCCTAACAATTTCGCCGCCGAACACGCCAATGGCGGAATCTGGTCCGACCATGCGCCGGCCGTAGGAAGTTTCAGACAGGAGTTTGCGTAAACCTTGCAGCGCGGCGCCTGTTGAGTCGATGCTCGTCCGCTTTTCCCAGAATGATAATAATAAGGCAAGGCCAAAATTGATTTCTCATCTACTCGGCGACGATGGCGTGGTGAACGAATTGACCAAGTGATGTAAAAGGAAGTATGAGCCGCGCGCCCAAGGTTGATACCGCGCACCGTCACCCCGGAGTGAGAAGAGCGATTCTGTTCGCAATTAGAACCAATGCAGCGGCATCCCACGTTGACACCCCAAAGCCGGTTGTAATAGGTTGAATCTAATATTCCCCGCAGCTTGCTGCGGGCACCATCAAATGGGGAATCCAAAGGGGGCGAGCATCCCCTTTGGTCGCCTGCGGGGTTAATACCCC
>JAERMN010000421.1 GCA_016844625.1 Deltaproteobacteria bacterium | reverse complement strand
AAATACAACTACGGGGAATGCGAAATCTGCGATGCGAGAATGGTTGAGAAGCGGATCAAGCAGGATTTTTGGATTCGCGGGAAGTTAGTTGTTATCGACAATGTCCCGGCTGGAGTCTGCCCACATTGCGGCGCCAAGGTCGTCGGCTCGCAGATAGCAAAACGCCTCGCGAAGATTTTGGCGAGTCCAAATAAATGGTCCGCCGCATCAGTCATTAGTGTTCCGGTGCTGGAACTTCGTACCTAGCCAGTCAAGCCAACTATCTTTGGAGATCTATACCAACCGCGGAGTATCGTGCCGCGCATCGAAACGACACTGGTCGACGACTGCTGCGGCGTCGGCGAAATCGCCTGCGTCCCGCCGATGGCCTGCATCGCCCACGCCACCTTCAACACTCTCGGTGGGCAAATTGCTAAACTGTGGGTTAGTGCGGAGAATATTTTTAGGGCGTTGACCGAAAAGGTGAAAAGCGTAAAAGTTGACCCCGCACCAGGGACAATTCGCCAATCGCCTCTGGTGAAATCACGGTCGACGAATTGACATAGTGCAGACGCTTCCGATAAAGGTGAACTTCACGTGCCGCGCCGCCGCGTCGCGAGCTTGGAAAAAATTACGAGGGAATTTTCATAGTGCTGAACGGCAAACTTAGGATCGCTCCGACCTGTTATCATGTCCTTCATCTGATTCCGGTGATGTCGGCCCATGAGATGGGTTTTTTCTACGATGAGGGACTTAAAACGGAAGACGGTACGCCGGCCTACAAGATCCTGCGCCAGGCCATGGTACCCTTCGGGCTGGAGAAGCTCGGAATTTCCCAGGCGATGAAGGAACAGTCGGTGGATATCGCTCTGGACGTGCAGTCGCGGACAGTCTTTTCCCAGCGCGCGCGTGGCGCCGACCTCTACATCATCTCGGGCTGGCGCAACCAGCACACCAACGTCTGGGTGGGCGCGCCGCATATCAAGTCGCTGAAGGATTTAAAAGGGAAGCGAGTGGGAATCAGCGACTTCAACAGCATCCGCCATTGGGCGATTCAGATTCAGCTGCGCAAGGCGGGGTTGGATTTGGAAAAAGATGTTGAATGGGTGCGGGGCATGTTCCATCCCGTTCATTTGCCAGCGCTGAGAAGCGGCAAAGTCGACTGCATTCCTTGCAAACCCTGGCACGCGGAAATACTGATCAAGGAAGGCTGCAACGCCTTGGTTACGCCGGCCGACCAATACCCTGATGGGCGCCCCGAACGGATTATCGCCGCGACTGGGCGCATCCTGGAGGAACGCCCCGATCTGGTGAAGAGTTTTCTCAAAGGCATGATCCGCTCTTATTGGTTTTGCCGCGACATGCCGAAGAATTTCGAGTATATTCGCCAGCTGGAGAAAAGACTGCGCTATGCCAGCGCCGACCCAGAAGAACGAAGGATTAAAATTTCTAGCGCCGCGCCGGTGGATTTGGAGGCGATGCCGTTTCCCATCGACGGGCGCGCCACGGGATTCGAGGACATGCTGGCCGAAGAGGAGAAGCTCGGCGAGCTTAACTATGATGTGCCGCCCATCAAGGATGTATGCGCCCAAGACTTGGTAGCGCAAGCCTACAAAGAACTGATGGAACGGCCAGAGTTAGAGGAAGAATATCAGAGAGTCGCGGCTATCGCACAAAAGTGGGGTTACTAATAACGAGGCGACGGGAACTGCCGGTCGCCGACCATAAAAGGAGAAAAAATGGCATCACAAAAATTTCGGAATGCGGTCTATTCCACGATTGCGCTTGCTCTCACCGTGATTTTTTCTCTTCGGCATGCTGGCGCACAGTCGGGGGAAAGTTTTTTCAAGGGGCAAACCATCACGATCATCGCGGGCTCTTCCGCCGGTGGAGGAACTGACAGCCTGGCGCGGCTTCTGTCCCGTCACTTCAGCAAATTCATCCCGGGAAGTCCTCGAATAGTCGTCTCCAACATGGCCGGAGCAGCGGGCCTGATTGCCGCCAACCATCTCTACAACCGCGCGCCCAAGGATGGCACGGCGATCGGCACCATGGCCACAGGCTTGACGTTTCGAACCGCGCTGCGCGACCCCGCCCTCAAGTTTCAATTAGAAAAATTCACCTATCTTGGTCAAATAGCCTCGGAAGGCAACTTCGTTTACGTCAGAAGCGAGACACCGTTTACCAGCATTGAAGCGATCAAGAAAGCCAACAAGGAGGGCAAGAAGCCCAAGTTCGGCGCCCAGGCAAAGGAACACAACTCCAATGTTGTTCCCATGGCCATGGAGGCGCTCCTGGGCATCGACGTCGAAGTCGTTTACGGCTATCCAGGAACAGCGGAGATATTGCTCGATATCGAACGTGGCGCCCTCGACGGCCGCGCGCACGCGCGCGGCTCTCTCTTTTCAACCAGGAGCAACTGGCTTGAAAAGAACTTCATCAAGGTTTTGGTCGTCACTTCTCCCCAGCGCGATTCCCGTTTGCCCAACGTGCCAACTCTCGAAGAGCTGGCTCCAAAAGATAGAAAACCTCTGTTGGAAGCCATGTACTCCGTGCAGGGACGGACGTTCGCCATGCCGCCGGATGTCCCTCCCGAGCGGGTGAAAATCCTGCGCGATGCATTTGCGGCCATGTTCAAAGACAAAGACTTTCAACAAGATGTGGACAAATTGGGTTGGAATGACGAGCTCATACGCGGCGACGAGCTGAACAAGAAGGTCGACGAACTCGTCCACAATGAATCGGCGATGGGCTTTTTTCGAAAAATTTTGCAATAGCCAGCACTAATTTCTCACATTGAATACAAAGAACTCCCAGTATGAGGGGGTTCTTTGTATTGTCCATTCTCAGAAGCCTAGCGCGGCACAGCCGCAACCAAAGGGGAAAAGGGACTTCACCGCTGAGACACGGAGTTCGCAGAGTTCGGAGTCTATCTTGATAAAACAATTCTTTGCTCGGCGTCCTCTGCGCCTCCGGGTGAGCTTTCCGAAAATTTGCGCATGCCGCACAAACTATTGCGGATAGCAGTATCAGGACGTACACGAAGTGTTTGACGCCGTTGTAACCGCTACGGGAGAAATCTTTACCATAAGCCGCATGGCGTGGCTTTTGGGTGGCGTCTTATTGGGTAGTCTCATCGGGTTTATCCCGGGGATTGGTGGCAGAGTCACTCTAGCGATCCTCCTTCCCTTCATAGTCAAAATGGAGCCCGCCAGCGCGCTGGTGTTGATCGTCGGCATTCACGCCATCGGCAACACCGCTGACACGATTCCAGCCATTCTTTTCGGCATCCCCGGCTCCACCTCGGCCACCGCCACCGTTATGGATGGCTACCCCATGGCCAAAAAAGGCGAAGCTGAGCGTGCCATGGGCGCATCCTTCCTCGCCTCCGGTATCGGCGGGCTCATAGGTGCGTTTACGGTTCTGGCGACCATTCCGATGATTCGACCCATCGTCCTCACGTTTGGCAATCCCGAATTCTTTATGACGGCTATCCTGGCCATCGTGATGATTGCTCTGTTAACGGGCGGCGCCCCGGTTAAGGGTTTAATTGCCGGGTGCGTGGGGCTGCTGATCGGGATGATCGGAGTCGCGCCGCAAACGGGCGTCGAGCGATGGACATTCAACCAGCTTTATCTCTCGGATGGTATTTCACTTATCCCCATAGCGCTCGGAGTATTCGCCATCCCAGAGCTTGTCGATATGACCCTAGGCGGCGCTGGAACAAAGATCTCTGCCAACGCACAGAACACCAGCACATCTACGAAGTGGCAAGGAGGCAAGGACATCTTACAGCACTGGTGGTTGTTGGTACGCTCCAGTTTTATCGGCAGTTGGATTGGAATTTTGCCTGGCGTCGGTAGCTCCTCGGCGATTTGGCTCGCCTACGGCCACGCGGT
>JAERMN010000420.1 GCA_016844625.1 Deltaproteobacteria bacterium | reverse complement strand
TGGACATCAGCTTTGATGAGCTGCCTGAGCGTCCGACTCTCGGCCAGCAGGCAGAAGCGACCATTCGGCCAGCGGCGAGAAGAGTAACCGCGTTGCCATTAGCCGCGGTGGTGCAGTCGCCAAAAGGGGCGGGAGCGTGGACGGTGGTGGATGGCCGCATGCGCTTTCGACGCGCGCGTTTTGGGATGGTCGATCCCGCGGGCTGGATCGAAGTTATCGAAGGATTCTCTGGTGGGGAGCACGTGGTCATCGCTTCGGGAAAGCTGGCCGATCTGAAGAACGAGGGACGCCGCGTCGCCAGCGCTACTCAGAGGTCTGATGCGATTACCGCAGAAAAGGAGAAACCATGAATCTCGCCATTCGCGACGTAAAATATCGCTTGGGCAGGTTTATCTTGACCGCCATCGGTGTCGGGTTGTTGCTCGCGACGGTCATGGCGATGGGCGGAATTTATCGCGGCATGGTGGAGGACGCTCTCAGTATCGTGCGCGCGCCGGGCGCCGATCTATGGGTGGTGCAGAAAGACACCAACGGCCCGTTCGCTGAGAACTCGCGCATCCCGGACGATCTTTATCGCGTAGTGCGCGCTGTGCCGGGTGTGCGCGAAGCCAGCCCGATTGCGTTTCAGTCGGTTCAACTTGAATACGGCGCCACTTCAATTCGCACCCAGATCATCGGTTACCGGCCAGGCAATCTGGGCGGGCCGCCCGCCGTTTCCTCAGGCCGCCCGCTGGCCGCGAGCCGTTTCGAGATGGTACTGGACCGCAAGGCCGGGATTCCGATCGGCACGCGCATTCCCATGGGCCGGATGACCTTTACCGTGGTCGGTCTGACTGAAGGGATCGTCTCGAGCTCCGGCGATTCGACCGCGTATGTTTCGTTGCAGGATGCGCAGGAGCTGCAGTTTCTCAAAGCCAATGAGGCGGTGCGCAATGAGCGGGCGCGGTTGCAGGCGGATTTGAATGCCGATCCGGCGCTTGCCGCGCTTTCGGCGACGTCGCTCTCTGCAATAATCCAGAACACCAATCTGGCGAATGCGATTCTAGTGCGGCTCGAGCCATGGGCTGATCCCAATGAGATCGCCACGCGCATTGAGCGCTGGAATCACTACCGGGCGATGACCACGGTGGAGCAGGAAGAGGTGCTGGCGAAGAACGTGATCGAACGGGCGCGCCAGCAAATCCTGCTATTCAGAATTATCCTGCTCGCGGTCTCAACGGTGATCATCGCGCTGATCGTTTACACGATGACCATGGAGAAGACCCGCGATATCGCCACGCTCAAGATTATCGGCGCGCCGAATCTAAAAATCGGCAGTCTGATTTTGCAGGAATCGCTTGGCTTGGGGTTACTAGGCTACCTCGTCGGCGCGGTTCTCATTAATCTGACTTACGATTACTTTCCGCGCCGCGTCGCGATCCTGGCTTTCGATCAGTCCGTTCTGTTCGGCATCGTCATGGTCATCTGTGTGCTGGCGAGCCTGGTTGGCATACGCCGCGCCCTCGCTATCGATCCGACGACGGCGATGGGAGGAGGGGCGTGATGCCCGCCGTGGCGGCGCAAATGGTTACCAAGATTTTCGGCCAGGGAGACAGCCAGGTTGTCGCGCTCAAGGATGCGCATCTATCTATTGAGGCGGGAGAGATCGTCGCGCTGATGGGGCCGAGCGGATCGGGCAAGACGACGCTCTTGCGCGCGCTTTCGCTGATCGATCCGCCGACCACCGGACAGATCGCGATCGGCAACGAAGTGGTGTTCGACGGCGAGCGGGTACTGATCGACGACCGAAAACTGCGGCGCCAGCGCATGGGGATCATCTTTCAGGCTTACAATCTTATTCCGTTTCTAACGTCATTGGAAAACGTCGCCCTCGTGCTCACGCTTAATGGCATTTCAAATCACGAGGCGATGACGCGCGCAAGCGAACTCCTCAAAAGTCTCGATCTCGGCCATCGTGCCGGCATCTATCCCGCCACGCTGTCAGGCGGAGAACAGCAGCGAGTTGCGGTTGCCCGCGCGGTGATTAACGATCCAGCGGTGATTTTGGCGGACGAGCCGACCGCTGCACTCGATACGGAGCGGGGCAAAGCCGTGATGGATTTGCTCCGGCAACTGGGACGCGGGCAGCAAGCGGCCGTTATCGTGGTCACCCATGACGAAAGAATGATCGAGGGCTTCGACCGGGTCTATCACATGACCGATGGGCAGATTACCAATCATTGAACAAAAGGAGATCAAACTTATGCCTGACTGGCTTTGGTTCGTTGCATTCTTAGTGGCCTATATCGTGCTCATGCGTTGGGTGTTGCCGCGGTTCGGGGTGCCCACTTGAATGTCCGGCTCCCGTGACGCCGAGTCTCGGCGTAAGACTACGGACAAAAACCAAGATATTGGCCGATGAAAGTTCTCGTTCTCAACTGTGGCAGCTCAACGCTGAAGTTTCAGATTATCGAAACATCCGAGTCCGGCGCAGTGGAGCGAAAGCTGGCGCGCGGCATCGTCGATCGCATCGGTGGTCAGGCATCCTATCATTTCGAAGCGGACGGCGCTGCGGCTGTTAATAACGCATTGGTTGTGCGCGACCACGAGGCTGCCGTGGGTCTGGTGATAGAGTGGCTCGGGTCGAAGCCTGGGCTCAAACCAATTGACGCCGTCGGTCATCGGGTGGTGCACGGCGGCGATCGATTCACGTCTGCGGTCTTAATCGATGACGATGTCATCGCCACGCTTGAAGCGCTGTGCGAGCTTGCGCCGCTGCATAATCCGGGCGCGGTCAGCGGTATCCGCGCGGCGCGAAAGATTTTAGGCGATGCGATTCCCATGGTCGCGGCCTTCGACACTTCTTTTCATCACACGATCCCGCAGCAGGCGGCGATTTACGCGATCCCTTACGAACTGTCACAGCGACACAAGATTCGCCGCTACGGTTTCCACGGTCTGGCACACCAGCACGACATCGCACGCTATGCCGAGCTTGTTGGAAAACCACCGACGCAGGTTAGCGCCGTCACGCTGCACCTCGGCAACGGCTGCTCGGCGACGGCGATTCGCAACGGGCAATCGATTGACACGTCCATGGGCTTTACTCCGCTCGAAGGATTGGTGATGGGCACGCGCTCGGGCGATGTCGATCCGGCGCTGGTGAGTTATTTGGCGCGCAAGGAACGAGTGGACGCGGCGGAAATTGACAACTGGCTCAACAAACTTTCGGGTCTGCTCGGTCTTTCGGGAATTTCGAACGACATGCGCGAATTGACGGCAGCGTACCAGACGAATCCGCGCGCGCGCTTGGCCGTCGATGTGTTCTGTTACCGCGCGCGCAAGTATCTCGGCGCGTATCTCTCGATACTTGAGGGTTCGGCAGAAGCGGTGATTTTCAGCGGCGGCATCGGCGAGAATTCTGCGTTGGTTCGAAAGAATATTCTAAACGCCATGGCGTGGTGCGGTATAAGACTGGATGACGCCGCGAATGAAACCATGATCGGCCGGGATGGCAGAATTTCCGCTCCGCAATCGAAGCTCGATGTGTTCGTCATTCATACGGATGAAGAAGCGATAATCGCGCGTGAGACTGCGCGTGTTTTGGAGAAGAAGTGACGTGATTGTTCGCCACGAAGATTACGAAAGAAGATTTTCCCCTCGCCCGCTTGCGGGAGAGGGTTAGGGTGAGGGCTTCTCCCAGACGGAGAAGGAGTTAAACCAAAAACAATCGCAAGGAATGATGTGTACGCTATGGAATCAAATTCAAGTCAAATTGAAGGTGAACGTAAAGCCATCGAGCGCTACCGCCGAGCGGTAAACTATCTCACCGCGGCACAGATCTATCTCAAGGAAAATCCGCTGCTCGACGAGCCGCTCCGACCGGAGCATATCAAGGAG
>JAERMN010000058.1 GCA_016844625.1 Deltaproteobacteria bacterium | reverse complement strand
ATATTGTTAATCGTCGATTCGTTGCGTTTCAGATCGGCGGCGGTCAGCTGTTCTTCCGCCGGGAAATCTTTGGTTTCAATCTTATCCAGGCCAAAAGCGAAACGAGTGAATTTGATCGTACGCTCAATGAAAGGCCGTTCCGCCTCGATTTCATTGGGGGTCACGCGAAAGCGTTGCAACAATGTTGGATAGGCATTGAGACCGAGCAGGTGCACGCCGACCAGAGCGCCGACGCCAAGGAGGATGAATTTATAGCCCGTGCGGTAAATTTGCGTGAAACAGAGCGCCGCGGCGATCAATGCGAGAAAGGTAAGCACTCGGAGCGCCGGTAAATTGCCGTAGACATCCGCGTAACTCGCGCCGTGGGACACGCCGCGCCGCGCGTGCAAAAGATCGAAAGCGTCGAGATAATAACCGGCGGCTTTGGCCACGAGTAGCACGCCGAACAGAATCAGCAGATGATTTCTCGCGCGATCGCCGAGTGATAGACCGCGCGGAGTATATTCTATGCCGCGATAAAGGAAATAAACCGCCGCGGTGGCAACGGCCGATAGCCCGATCGCGAACATCGCCCAATGGTACAGCACTCGTAACAGTGGCAAACGAAAAACATAGAAACCAACATCGTTGCCAAATTGCGGGTCTTGCAGATTAAATGGCACCGCATTTAAGAACAATGACGCTTGTTCCCAATTGGCCGCGCCTTGGGGTGCGGCCATGACGCCCAGCAATAACGCGCCCGGCAGGAGCAGCCGCTTAATCATCGGATCGATCAGCTCGGGCGGGGGTAGTTCAATGATGTTGTCCGCACCGGCAGAGCGAAAACCGGCCGACGCTGAGGAGGCGATCTTGAGATTGATGTAGATCAGGAGCGCAAAGAGCCCGCCCGAGATAGCGCCAAGAATGGTTTTGTAAGAGAGGATAGTGGCGAAAATCTGGGAGTAGCCGACGTCTTGGAACCACAGCCAATCGACGTAAAGTCCGATCGCTTGGCGAAAGAACATCACGACAACGACCAAGATGAGTAGGATCACGCCGCCGAATCTGCGCATGGTGCCTCCGTCAGTTTAGAGAGCGGTCAGAAAATTTGCTGGGATCGTATCGAAGTCGTTAGTTTATGGCAATGCGGTGGGTCGGTCTTTGTAAGAAAAAGAGTCTAACCTCAACCGCCCTGCGCGCGGCCCGGAATTTTGACATCAATACCTTACGAGAAGACAACCATTGCTTCTACTGCCGATAAAATCGAATGCCGCCGTGGCTGTAATACGTGAAAAAAATGGCGCTGGAATGATCCAGCGCCATTTTTACGGTTCAGATCAGTGTTAGCTGAATCGTGGAGCTTAATCGTGGCCGACTTTGGGACGCCATTTGTCAAAACGCTTCTCATAGCGGTCGATGACCTCGGTCAGGGCCATACCAGAGATCGCGAAGATTGCCACGCCGACGAAGACTTTGTCGGTTTGAAATGTCGCGCCAGCGACCGTAATCATGAAACCGATGCCGGCGGTGGCGGCATAGAGCTCACCGACCATAACGCCGATCAGCGCCCGGCCGACGGCCAAGCGAAGACCGGTCAGAATGAAGGGCACAGTTGAAGGCAGCACGACGGATTTGAAAATCTGCCACTCCGAAGCGCCGAAGCTCCTAGCCGCGGTAAGTAGGTTTGCAGGTGTGGTTTTGACGCCGTCCCGGGTGTTGATCAGAAGTGGAAAAACCGCGCCCAGGAAAATGATACCGACCTTGGATAAAACTCCGATACCGAGCCAGATGATGACCAAAGGGAGCAAAGCAACCCGGGGCGTCGCATTCATTGCGTTGACGAATGGGTCGCAAACGTACGCGAATCTCTTGTACCAGCCGATGGCGATACCGAACGGCACGGCAAAAACGACCGATAGGAAATAACCCCAGGCGAACTCGATGCCGCTGATATAGAGGTCATTCCAAATTTCCCCCGAGGCGAACATCTGGTATGCCGCTCTTCCCACCATTGACGGGGCGCTCATAAACATGGGGTTAATGAGCCCAGCCCAGTTGCCGATGGTCTCCCAGGTCAACAGAAAGAGAATCACCGCAGTGGTACCTAGGATCTTTTTTTCCTGGTTGAGATAAAACTTATAGGATGCCGACGCGTCGGCGACGCGTATGTCTAAAAGTTGTTCTTCTTGTGCGGCCTGAGCCATAAAACTACCCTCCAATGGTTACTATTCAGACTACGTTAGGAGACCATCCAGCCTGCGAACCAGTACCAAATAGGCAAGGGGTTGTCAATAGATTTCTCTTGGCGTTTTTCGTCGAATATTGCCAACTCGGTAAATCGTCAAATTCACCCGTGAGCGCGGCCCAATCTTGACAATCGTTAAGGTATTAAATACTTTGATTTCCAGCAATCCCTCCATTCGCAGGAGATAACATGAAACTGCTATTTATTACGCCCCCCATGGGCAATTGGGCGCCGTGGGGTGACCGCCATTTGGCCGTCAATTCGCTCCACGCGCAGGTCGCCGCATTTATTCGGGAAAAGAAGTCGGCGGACGTCTCCGTCCTCGACTGCCGCGCGCTTGGTCTTGACGATGATCAGATGCTTGACGCAGTGAAGCGGCAGCGGCCCGATGCGGTTTTCTTTGGCGCCATGATTGCCGCGGCGGGCGGCGCCGCGACCCTGAACCGTTTCCATGCGGCGATGCAAAAGATCAAAGCTATCGCTCCCGAAACGGTGACGATCGGCGGCGGTTTGATGTACACCGCGGTGCCGCAAAAGATCATGGTCGACAATCCGCAACTCGACTTCGCGATTGTCGGAGTGTTTGGCGACAATGAGTATGCGGTATGGGAGTTGTTAGAGGAACTGAAAAAAACCGCGCCCGATTTCAACGGGATAAAGGGGCTGGCCTACCGCAAGAACGGCGCGGTCGTGCTGACGCCGGCGCGGCCGGTGATTGCCAATCTCGATGAACTGCCCATGCCGGCCTACGATCTCTTTCCGATGGACAAGTACTGCGGCTACTCGGTGATTCCCAACTACAACGAGTCGGTGACTTCCAGGGGATGCGAGGGCGCTTGTCATTTTTGCTACGAGTGGTGGCTGGTCGACCCGCGCAATCCGCGCGATTTCACCTCGCACCGAACCAAAGGCGGGAAGAGAATCGCAGAAGAGATGGAACTGCTTAACAAATCTTATGGCGTCAAAGCGCTCACCTTCATGGACGACGATTTCAACTCCGATCGGCAAAAGATGGTCGACTTGGTCGAAGCGTTGGAGGAGAAAAAGTTAGACATAAGTTGGTTCATGCTCAGCCGAGCGCAAAACCTGATTCGTGACATGGATCTGGTGCCGCGGCTGCGTAAAGTCGGCTTGTATCAGGTGTTGATCGGCATCGACGGCGGCACGGACGAAGAGATTGCCGAGGCGCGCAAGGGACCGATGAAAGTCGGGGTTAAAGAATTAAAAGAGCTGATTCAGTTTCTGCGCAAGCACGACATTTCAACGATCTCGACGTATTTAAATGGTTTTTGGGAGGATGATGAAGCAAAGATCCGCCAACGGGCAAAAGCCGTCGACGAGATTGATCCCGACATCGTCATGATCCAGGTGCTCAATCCGATCCCAGGTTCGCCAATCTACAAGGCTGCCGTCAAAAACAACATCATCGAAGTCGATAATCTGAGCCTGTACGACCTGGAGCACTCGGTCATGCCGACCAAGCATTTGACGCGCCAGCAGTTGGGCGAGCTGACCGGCTGGGCGTTTCAATCATTCTACAGCAAGCCGGGTCGCGTCGAGCGCATCTTAAACGGTTACAGTTCGCCCTATGTCAAAATGAAGTTCTTGTCGTTCAAGAACAACGCGGCGAAATATGAAAAGGGCGCGGCCGAGGACAAGGTTGCCATTTAGTCATGGCGCAACAACTAAACCCTGGCCCGCTCGCCGGTAAAGTCGCGCTCGTCACCGGCGCGAGCCGCGGCATCGGTGCGGCGGCGGCGATTCGCCTGGCGCAGGGTGGCGCAGCCGTCGTCGTCAATTACCTCCAAAATAAAGCAGCGGCGCAGAAAGTTCTCGATCAAGTAACCAGCGCCGGCGCCCCCGGCATGTTGTTTCAAGCCGATGTGACGCAAAGAACGCAGGTCGAGTCGATGGTGCGCGCCGCCAGTGAAAAACTCGGTGCCGTCAATATACTCGTCAACAACGCTTACTTTCCGTTTCAAGTCAGCGCGTTGCACGAAATCAGCTGGGATAGTTTTCACCAAGCGATCGAACATGAGCTGTCTGCCTTCTATCACTGCGTGCAAGCCTGCTTGCCGGCGATGAAAGAGAAGAAAAGCGGCCGAATCATCGTCGTCAGCACTCGCTTGGCGCAACAGCCGCTGCCGCGCATGGGCGCCTACGCGGCGGCGAAGTCGGCATTGGAGTCGATGGCAAATACGATGGCTATTGAGTTGGGGCCATTAGGGATTGCCGTCAACGTGGTGACACCGGCGTTCACCTTAACCGACGCGTCGATGATCATGCCCGAAGCATTTCGCGAGCGGGTGAAAGAAACCCGGCCGCTGAAAAAGCATCTCTATCCTGAGGATGTCGCCGGTGCGATCGCATTCCTAGCCGGCGATGAAGCGAGCATGATGACGGGGAGCCATATACTCATTACCGGTGGCAGTCACTTGCAGCTTTAAGTAATTAAAAATTCAAAATTAAAAGTTAAAAAATTCTCTGAGTCAGTCTCAAATCATCCGTCCTAGCCGTCCGAGTTTTTTAATTTTTCATTTTTAATTAATTCCCCATGCTTTCCCTCGATGAGATTATCGCCAAGCTGACTGACATCGTCGGTCCGCGACGGGTCTCGACCAATCCCATCGACAAGATCAATTATCAACACACCCTGGCGTACGGCGCCTATCGAGCCTTGCCCGATGTGATTGTTCGCATCGAGTCCGATCGCCAAGGCAATCACAAAGTTAGTGAGATTTTAGAATTCGCTAACGAGCATAAGATTCCGATCGTCGCCAAAGGCGGCGTCGGCATGGGTATCAGCTCGCCGCTCAAGGGCGGCTTGCTCTTGGACATGCTCGGCATGGACAAGATTCTCGAAGTCAATTCGAGCATGCAGTATGTCATCGCAGAGGGCGGCGCGAGCGTCTACGCGATTCATCATGCGCTGCGCCAACATGGATTGATGCTGCCCAACTTCGGCACCTACGGTCCGGCGGTCGTCATCGGCGCGATGATCAACAAAGGCGGCATCGGCTACGGCATGACCCGTTATGGTTGGATCGCCGACATGGTGCTCGGCTTGGAAGTGATTCTCGCCAACGGCGAGACGATTCGCTTGGGCGCGCTGGCGAATCAGGAGACAACTTTTGGGCCGTTTCAAAAATGGATTCACCTGCCGGATTTGCTCGGCCTTTTCACTTTGGCCGCCGGCTCCATGGGGATTATCAGCAAAGTTTGCCTGCGCGCCATCCAATGCCAGCGCGAGTGGCTGCATGATTACTGCCATGTGTTCCGCCGCGACCAGCTGCAACCGGTTCAAGACAGCTTGATCGAGCTGGTCAAGGGCGAGGTGGTCTACGATATTCACTTCACCGATCGCTGGCAATATCACTGGCCGTTGGAAGAAGGGCTGTACGACAAGAAAAAAATTCCCGATGACGGCTGGTTTTTTTTGAAAACAGTGTTGCTGGCTCGTGACCAAGAAGAGTTGGCTTTCAAGGAAAAGCGCATGCGCCGAATCTACCAGTCCGCCGGTGGTGTCGAAGTGCCCGAGATCGCCGACAAAGCGATGGGCGCCAAAGCCCAGCAGCTTGGCCTGCATGGCTGGCCCGACTGGCATATCATGGGACCGGATGGCTGGTGCGGCACGGTCGTGCGCCACACCGGCATGTTCGCCGTTACTTCGAAAATGTATCCGTTGCGGTTCTTGAAAGAAATGTACGATCTCGACGAAGCGGCCAAGCGCGAGTGCGGCATCTGGGACGCCGAACACTCGCCGCAACATGACAGCTACGTCACACGCGACTTGGCGATCAAAGAAGAGTATTTCACATTCTACAATCCCTACGACGATGAGGATGTTGCCAAACTACGCAAGTGGATGGGCATGGTGGCGCAGTTCAGCAACGAGCGCGGCGTGGTCTGGACCGCGCCGACCTTGAGCACCAAGGGGCCGCTACCGTATCTGCGACTCGGCAGTCTTTATGATGTCGTCAAAGAGATCAAACAGCTGGTCGATCCCAACAACATTCTGAATCCGGGGGCGCTTTTCTGATTTCGTTCAAGGTTCCCTTCGGCAAGCTCAGGGCCTGAGTTTATCGAAGGCAAGCGTTCAAAGGTTCAAGGTCGGAGACCGATATCGGACAATAGTAAGGAGAGCATTATGGGACTGGGAAGACAGGATTTTTCCGGCAGAAAACTTTCACCGCAGGAAGCCGATGCGGTGATCGCCGATCTAAAGAAATATCTACTCGATCTCGCCGATCGCTGGCTGATAAAAGGTCGTTTTCACACCGACATGGGCAACGGCACGCTGCCCATGGAAGCGATTAAAATATTTTGGCAGAACTGGCATGGCTTTGTCTCCGAGATCAATAATTTTCACGGCGTGGCGTATCAGCGCCACTTGCCGTTTTTCAAGCGCCATCCGGAGCTGCAAAAACATTTTGCCGCCCACGTTGCCGATGAGATGATTCATCCCAAGCCGCCGGGCCATATCCAGATCGTTCTCGAACAGGGGCGCAATTTCGGACTCACCGACGATGAGATGGTTGAGTACGAAATGCTCGCCGAGTGCCGCGCTTTCTTGGAATACTACCGCGGCGTGCTCTACGAGGGCACCATGGTCGAGTGGTGGGCGTCGTTTTGCGTTGAAGAAGCGGTGGGCCATTGGGCGCGTTTCTTCGGCGGCGCGCTGCGCAAGGTTTACAAATTTCCCGAAGAGAAAATCGTCTATTTCCGCGTCCACGCCAAAGCCGATCTCGAAGAGCATGACGGCATCATGGCGCACGCCGATCTCGACTGGATGGTTTTGAAAAAGATGCTCGAAGAAGGCAAGGCCGAAACCCGGCCCGGCTTCAACTTAGAATACTGCATGCGCATGGGCACGGCGTACTTCGCCTGGTTCTTCGAAGGCGTGTACCAGCAGATCAAGAAAGAAGGGTTGTACAAAGAATAAGCGAACATTTTGAAAATGGCTCTTCTGAGTTTAGTGTGGAGGCGTATTCACCACGAAGGACACGAAGCATGTCCTGAGCAAAGCCGAAGGGAGCGCAAAGTTTAAGAACTTAGAAATCCGAACCCTTCGTGTCCTTCGTGATGAACGAAATCAAGGTGATAGTGCCAGGTTATCCACAGGGAAGCCTGAAGAGCGCAAAATTTCAAAGGTAACAAGCTAAGCATGGCCGAATCTAACAACGCACAAGAATTGTCGCCCCGTCCGCTGATGCGTTTACTTGGCGATTTCGCCAATAGTCAGATCCTCGACGCGGCGCTCGAGTATGATTTTTTCACGTTGATTCACAAAGGTTTTCACAGCGCCGAAGAAATCGCACGGGAGGCCGGCACGGACGCGCGCGCGACGCGCATCGTGCTCGACAGTCTGCCGGCACTGGCATTGATTGAAAAGCGCGACGGCAAGTACGCGCTGACGCCGACCGCTGAAGTTTTCCTGGTTAAGGGCAAGCCTTCCTATTGCGGCGACTTCCGTCACGTCGCCTTGGCGTTGTGGGACGGCATGGCGCATCTAAAAGAGTCCCTCAAGACCGGCAAGCCGCTCAGCCGCATGGATACCAACGCTGAACTGCCAGTTTGGGAAAAACTCGTGCTCGGCATCATCGTCATCGCCGAGCCGGCGGCCAAAGCGCTGTGCGACATTCTCAAGATCGGCACGGAGCGCAAAGGCATGCGCGTGCTCGACATCGCAGGTGGTTCGAGCATCTTCGGCATGACCATCGTCACACGCGACCCGACGGCGCAGGTTGCGCAATTAGACTGGCCCAACGTCAACGCGGTGGCGAAGAAAGCCAACAAAGAGCGTGGCCTGGAAGGCAAGATCCGCTTCATCGATGGCGCGCACCATACCGCTGTCCTCGAATCAAATGATTACGACTTGGTTCTCGCCAGCAACTTCTGTCGCTTCGAATCGCCCATGGGTAATCAGGAATTATTTTCTAAAGCCTACAGTGCGCTCAAGCCCGGCGGCATTTTCGTCGTTAATGATTTCGTCCCCAACGAAGAACGCACCGAGCCGACCTTCGCGCTGCGCTTTTCCGTCTACACGCTGACGCATACGCCGGAAGGCGAGTGCTGGACGCTGTCGCAGTATTCCGATTGGCTCAAGAAGGCGGGATTCACGAAGATAGAAACTCACAGCGATATTCCCAAGACATTGCCTGGGACGACGCTGATTGTGGCGAAAAAGAATTAAGATTCGGATGATTTAGCCGCAAAGAACGCAAAGACAAACAGATGAGCGCGCTGTTGGGCGCGTCCATGTGTCGGAATTCACTACAAAATTCAAAGTTTACTAGAGGAGTTTTTTCCCGCCGCTTTCCCAGCGGGTGAGGCCGCGGCCCTGTTCCTTGCGGGCGGCGATGATGCGGCGCCATTTTTCTTCGTCGTCGAGCAGTTCTTCTTTTTGATTGGGCGCGTGGGCAGTGATTTGTAGACGATTATTATCCGGGTCGAAAAGATAAATGCTGCGCTCGCCTTCGGGTCTTAAGCCATCGTCGGCGCGTTTATCGCCTTGACTCTTGCCGCCGTGGCGCTCGACCAAAGCGACCATGGAGTCGAAATCTTCCTGCGGCACGTCCATCGCCATGTGACAGCCGCGGCCGTGTTTTTTGCTGCGCTCGGATAATTCCGCGACTTCTACTAGACCGATCATCTGGCCGTTGCGCGTTGGGATCAGCATTTCGTTGCCAAACGCGATTGGCACCGCCGTGCCGAGCGCTTCAGAGTAAAAAGTCAGCGCCTTTTTCATGTTACAAGTTTCGAATACCGTGTGGCTGATACATTCGCTGCGAGGCTCGACACGGCGCACGCAGAATTCCAAATGGTTGCCGTCGGGATCGTCGAAATAGATCGAGCGGTCAAACGGCGCTTCGGCTGCATGTTGGATCGGGCCTTTGAATGGATGGGTGGCCAAGATCAAATTCTGTTCGACTTGTTCGAAACGTTCGCTGGTGACGCTGATGCCGATGCGCGGGCCGGCGCTCGCTGATGGGCCGGCGCTGATGCCCGGCAGGTGCAGGCCAATGATATTTTCGCCGGCGAGAACGTAAGTCTGGCGTGGGCTGCCGTCGGGATTACGCCGGGTGGTTTTGAACTTTAAGCCGAGAACATTGAGGTAAAAAGTTTGATTGAATTCCAAATCGCGCACCGGGATGGCGATGTGGTCGATGGTTTCAACCCCGTAGCGAATTTCTGCGACCATCTTGAGTTCCTCCGAGCGCTGAGCGCGAATGCCGTAGCGACCCTACTTGAAAGCGCCATTGACCGTCAACCTATTGGTTGGAAATTGTTCCACGCTTGGTTGCCGCGCGCTTATACAAAAACGAAGCCACTTCGCGGCCGGGGTATCGACCCCGGCCTTGACCAAAGGGGATGTTCAACCCCCTTTGGAAACCCCATTTAAATGGTTCCACGCTGCCAGCAGCGTGGTCAACCTAAAATTTCCGGAAAAGTAAATTTTCTCTTGCCGAGCCGGCGCGCGCCGTTCTTTTCGATGACAACCGTGTCGCCGCAGCGGATCGAGTCGGGCGCGTCGCCCGGCATGGCGCCAGGTTTGAGCACGAAAACGTTGCCTTCGACCAGCGGCAGATCGAGGTGCTGGGTGTAGGTCGCGCTGGTATACATGTCGCCCTCGACTTCGCCGGTGATCTGCGGCCGATCCTCGCCGATGCCGCGGCCATGCAGCAACATTCCCTTCGGGATGAATCCCGCTTCGCGCACGAGCTCCTGATAGCAGGCGATCACATCGCGATAGAACACTCCCGGCTTCATAAACTTAACCAGCTCGTCAAAAACTTTTACGCTGACCTCAAAGGCGTGTTTCAGCTCGGTGGGTATCTTGCCGAGACAAGCGGCCTGCACGGTCTGGGCGATATAGCCGCCGTATTTCGCTTCCAACTCGGTATTGATCATATCGCCGGCTTGGAGCGGCCGGTGCGGCGCGATGCGGCAAGCCCAAGGCACGTCGACGCCGGCGCCCCAATGGGTCATCGATGGGTAATCACCACCGTTGGAAATAATCGTTTGCCAGATGGTCGCGACCATGTCGTTTTCCATCACGCCCGGTTTTGCTTTGGCGAGAATCGCGGCGACGACCTGGTCGAGTATTTCCGCGGCGCGCTCCATCCAGGCGACTTCTTCGTGACTTTTAATCGAACGAGCCTCTTGCAAAATTTCCGTGGCGTTTTCAAACTGAGCATTGGGAAAAGCTTGGCGCACTTGATCGAGCATGCCGACCACCACGGTGCCTTCCGGCGCGCGCAGCAAACCGCTTAAGCCGCTGACGCCGATGCGGGCGTTGTCTAGTTTCAATTCTTTCATGCGCGCGATCAGCGGCGGACTCCACGAGCGGCGCGATGGGCGGATGTCTTTCAGCCAATCTTGAGCGATGTTCCACCATTCGATCTCATTGCCGCCGCGGACAAAAGCCGTCGGTTCCTCGGACTGGGGAAAAACCACGGCAACTTCGGTCTGGTGGCCGCCGATGTGAGTGAGATAACGAATGTCGGCCTGAAACTGATCCCAATGGCTTTGATTGGGAAAACCGATAATGGCATCGAGCTTTTCTTGGCCCATGAGCTCGCGCACGCGGCCCCAGCGCCGCTCGCGCTCGGCTAAGCTGAATTTAGGTAAACCGAAGCCTCTTTCACCGCTGTTGATCATTCTACTAGCGCTCACTTTCTGGCCAATAATAAACGCCGCCACTTCGCGGCTGGGGCATAAACCCGGGGCCTCTTAAAATATCGCAAAGGGGATGCTCGCCCTCTTTGGAAACCCCAT
>JAERMN010000057.1 GCA_016844625.1 Deltaproteobacteria bacterium | reverse complement strand
TAACGGCGCGCACCTGGCCCACGAGCTATTTTTGCGCGCCTTGATGAATTGACGAACGATTGATTTCCCCCTTTGGCGGAATCTGGTATCATAGCGTTCATGATTGTAAAGCAGCTCTTACATTCGGGGAAAGTCGTCGATAAACCCTGGGGCCACGAACTGATCTGGGCCCACACCGAGCGCTATGTGGGGAAGGTCCTGCACATCAAAAAAGGCGAGTCGTTGAGCTATCAGTATCACGTCGTCAAAGACGAAACGATTCGTTTACTCACCGGGTTGCTCGAAATGGACATCGAAACCGACGGCGAACGGGGTAAGCTTCGGCTCACGCCGGGAGAATGTTTGCATATTACGCCGGGCATGAAGCATCGCATGATCGCGGTCGAAGACTGTGATGTCTTGGAAGTCTCTACGCCGGAGCTTGACGACGTGGTGCGCTTGGAAGACCGTTACGGTCGAGCCGATACCCAAGGCTCTAAATAGTTTTAGCTACATTTTTTGTTTGACCACGCTGATTGTAGCGTGGAACCATTAAATGGGGTTTCCAAAGGGGGCGAGCATCCCCTTTGGTCAAGGTCGGGGTTAATACCCCGACCGCGAAGTGGCTTCGTATATTTCTAATGGAAGCGCAAATTAGTTTTCCCAACCTGCTGGTTGCCCGCCAGCTCATCTCCGCCGAAGAACTCGAGCGGGTGACGAAACTTCAGGAGGAGCAACAGGCGCCTCTGAGCCGACTGGTCGTCGAGTTAGGTTTGCTTTCGGAAGATGATCTGTTGCCGGTGCTGCGCGACCATTTCGACATCCCCGTCATGTCGTTGCGCGACGTGCCGAATACTCCGTTACCCATTGAGCTGCCATCGGGTATCGGCGATTTTCTCAAGCTGGCGCGCATGGTGCCGGTCAAAATCGACGGTCATGAATTGATTGTCGCCACCAGCGATCCTTTGGACCTTTCACGGCTACGTGCCTTGGAGATGGCAACCGGCTTACGGGTGCGGCCGGTGTTGGCGCGGGAAAAAGAAATTCTGGCGCGCATCGAAGCGCTTTACAGCAGCAACTACGCGGCCGATGGCGGTCAAGAAGCGATCGCCGAGCCACTGGAAGGCATCGGCGATGATGAGGATGTTGCCCATCTGCGCGACATGGCGTCGGAAGTTCCGGTCATTCGCCTGGTCAATCAAATGCTCGTGCGCGCGCTGGAAAGCCGCGCTTCGGATGTCCACATAGAGCCCTTCGAGAATCAGCTCAAAGTGCGCTACCGCATCGACGGCATTCTTCATGAGATCGAATCGCCGCCGCGGCAGTTGAAGGCCGCGGTGATCTCTCGCCTAAAAATTCTCGCCCAGCTCAATATCGCCGAGCGGCGTTTGCCGCAGGACGGCCGGATCAAAACCCGCCTTGCCGGCAAAGACGTCGACCTGCGTATCGCCACGGTGCCGACGCTCTACGGTGAAAGCATGGTGATCCGTTTGCTCGAGCGCGGCCAGATTTTTACCCAGCTCGATACCCTTGGCTTTCCGCCGGAGCTGCAAGCGCGCTTTGACGAGATGATCTTAAAGCCTCATGGCATGATCTTGGTCACCGGCCCGACCGGCAGCGGCAAGACCACGACCCTCTACGGCGCGCTGCAGAAGATCAACGATCCGGGCAAAAAAATTATTACCATTGAGGATCCCGTCGAATATCAACTGAGCGGCGTCAACCAGATCCACGTCAAACCGCAGATCGGTTTGACCTTCGCCAACGGTCTCCGTTCAATCGTGCGCCAAGATCCCGATGTTATCATGGTCGGCGAAATTCGCGACGCCGAGACCGCCGAGATCGCCGTGCAAGCGGCGCTCACCGGCCATTTGGTTTTTTCGACTTTGCATACCAACGATGCGGCGGGCGCCATCTCGCGGCTGTTGGAAATGGGCGTGCAGGATTATTTGCTGTCGTCGTCGCTGCTCGGCGTGCTGGCGCAAAGGCTAGTGCGCCGGCTGTGCCCGATCTGCCGCAAACAAGTGCCGTTTACGGGCATGGACGGCATGCCGGCGGAATTTCACGACGGATCAGCTCTGCGCACGGTTTTTGAAGCGGCCGGTTGCGATGCTTGTAGTGGCACCGGCTATCTCGGCCGTGTCGGTATTTTTGAGTTGCTCCCGGTGACTTCGGAGCTTTGCAAAATCATCGTGCAGCGCGCCGATGCCGGCGCGATCCGTAACCTGGCTGTCCGGCAGGGCATGCGTCTGCTCAGAGATGACGGCTGGGACAAAGTTACCAAAGGCGTGACGACGTTGGCGGAAGTGCTGCGGGTGACTAGGGAAGAGGCGTAAGCAATTTTGGATTTTCGATTCGAGTCATTGGCGCTCCTTGCTCTGGTATTCCCAATCCAAAATCGGCAATCCAAAATCCAAAATGGGGCCGGGTCTAAAAAGGCAGGGCTGAGAGTGGCATTTTTTCAGTATCGCGCCGCGGATCAGGCTGGCAAGGTTGTCGAGGGAGTGATGGAGGCCGACGCCGAGCAAGGCGTGATTTTGCGCTTGCGCGAAATGGGCTGCGTGCCGCTGCGCATCGCGGTGCCGAGTGATCGGGCGATTAGGACGACGCGCCAGCAGGCGATTTTTACTAAGCGTAGAGTTAGCCAACAACAGTTGCTCCAGTTCACCCGTGAGCTAGGCACGCTTCTTACGGCGGGTCTGCCGCTCGACCGTAGTTTGTCGATCCTCGGCGGTTTGTTCGAAGGCAGTGAACTCAGCAAAATACTCAATGCTCTTGTCGAAGCGGTGCGCGCCGGCAAGGCGCTCGCCGTCTCCATGGGCGAGCATCCCGACGTCTTCCCTAAAATTTACGTCAACATGATTCGCGCCGGCGAGGCCGGCGGCATCTTAGAAAGCGTGCTGCGCTATTTAACGGAGTACATGGAAAACACGTTGGCGCTCAAAGAAGACATCAAATCCGCGCTGGTCTATCCAATCATTTTGGCCACTGCCGCCGGACTTTCGTTAATTGTTTTGTTCCTCTTCGTTATCCCAAAGTTTGCCACGATTTTTCGAGGTAATAGTAAGGCGATTCCGTTGTTAACCGAGATCATCATAGATTTTAGCCAGTTTTTGGCGCAGCACGGCTGGGTCTTATTATTGGTGATTTTCGTGGTCGTCGCTGGCGGAGTCTTTTATATCAGAAGCCCGGAGGGGAGGAGCGAGTGGGACCGATTACGTTTGCACGGCTGGCTGCTCGGCGATTTGGTGCGAAAGTTCGAAACTGCGCGCTTTTGCCGTACTCTGGCTGCCTTGTTGAAAGGCGGCGTGCCGCTGCTCGAAGCGCTCGGGACAGTTCAAGGCGTGGTCGGTAACCGCTTGTTGGCGCTCGCCATCGGCCAAGTTCAACTGCGGGTGCGTGAAGGCAAAGGCATGGCGCGGCCGATGAGCGAGAGCGGCCTGTTTCCGGTGCTGGCGCTCAACATGATTGCGGTGGGCGAGGAAACCGGTAAACTAGATGCCATGCTCGCCGAGGTCGCGAGCTATTACGACCAAGACGTAAGACGAACGACCAAAAGACTAACTGCACTGCTAGAGCCCGCGTTAATCTTGGTGATGGGTTTGATTATCGGGGTGGTCGTCATCTCTATGCTGCTAGCCATATTTAGTATCAATGACTTGTCATAATCGAAAACTCTTAAAAGACGAAAGCGGCTTCACGTTGATCGAGCTGATTATCGTGGCCACCATAATTGTATTGCTGGCCGGACTGGTGCTGCCGCAATATATCAAGCAAGGTGAGAAAGCCACGGCCAAAGCGGCCAAAGCCCAGATCGAAAGTTTCGGTGTGGCGCTGGACACCTTTCGCCTTGACGTTGGCCGCTATCCGACAACTCAAGAAGGTCTTCAGGCGCTGACACAGAAGCCAGGTGGAGTCGATCGTTGGGACGGGCCTTATCTCAAGAAAGATATTCCGCCCGATCCTTGGGATAAACCGTATGTTTATAAAAACCCCGGCGATCACGGACCTTATGACATCATTTCCTACGGCGCCGATGGTGTTCCTGGTGGTCAAGACGTCAATCGTGATGTTACCAGTTGGGAAAAATAGCCGCGGGTTTTCTCTTGTCGAACTGGTTGTCGTGCTGATGCTGATTGGTGTCAGCATGGCGATCGTCGCTCCCAACATCGCGAAAGGACTTCAAGATCGCGAGGTGCGCGTCTCGGCGCTGAGCTTAGCGGCAGTGGCGCGCGATCTCCGTAGCCGGGCGCTATTTGACGGCGTGCCGCAGCAGCTGGTGGTCAAACTGCCGCAAAATAGTTATCTGGTCGCGGGCACTCGAGAAGTGCGCTTGCCAGCGGAAGTTAGATTCGTGTCGGTTGACGGCGGCGAAGCGCTCGATCGCGATAGCAAGCGCTTTTACTTTTTTCCCAACGGCAGTACGGTGGGCGGCGCGATCGTGCTCGCCGACAGCGAGAAAGCGATTTCCTATCTGATTCGTTTGGACGCACTGACCGGCAAGATCGAAGTTTCCCGCGGCAATCAGTCGTGAGCACTATGCTGCAACGTCGTTTCGCTAGCGGCTTTACACTGCTCGAAGTTCTGGTGGCGATGACCATCCTCGGACTCGGTGTGGTGACGCTGTTACAGATTTTCTCTCAAGGGTTACGGCTCGGGGCGCGCAGCACCACGCGCACCGAAACACTTACGGCGGGTGCACGGGTAATGGACGAGTTGCTGGCGCGGAAAAAACTCACCGAGGGCTCGCAGACCGGCACGCTCGGCGCCGATGGACGCTGGAGCGCGCAGGTGCAAGCGGTGCGCGATCCTACGCCGTCGCTCAATTTGTCAAGTCCATGGGAACTTAAAGAGGTCGGGCTTGAAATGACGGTGACGGACGGTGAGCGCGAGCGGCGCATCGAGTTAAAAACTCTCCGGCTCGGCAAGAAGGGCAATCCATGAGCCCTAAATTTTTCGCATCGATGATCAGTCCAGATAAACGCGGCCGGCGCAGCTCGGGATCGATTACCGCTTCCCATGGCTTTACGCTGATCGAGGTCGTGCTCGCGCTGTCGATCTTCGCGCTCATGGCAGCGATTCTCTACGGCGCCTTTGCACTCGGCCATACGGCGGTGGAAAAATCGGATGCCAACTCCACGCGCAATCAAAAACAGCGCGCCATCGCCGATCTGCTCGGCGGTTATATCCGTTCGACATTCCCGTACCGTGACTCGCCGCAAGAGCAGAGTATTTTTTTTGACGGCGAGAGTGACGGCTTGACGTTTATCTCGGCGTATTCGCAAGGCATGGGAGGGCGCGGCATGGCGAAAATCAGCATCGCCAAAGTCGAAGACAGTGACGGCCGGGCGGCGCTCAAGCTCGAGGAAAGTACACCGGTGCGGATCGATCCTGACAGCGGTTCGGCGGGCCAGAGTTATAGCGTCGTCATGCAGGAAAACGTCCGGGAGTTTCGCTTAGCTTATTTGGATCCGCAGGCCGAAGATGAGAAATGGGAAGAACGTTGGGATGGCAGAGAGATGGGCATACTGCCGCGCGCCGTGCGCTTGAGCTATCTTAACGACAGCGGCAAAGAGGTGCGCTGGATCTTCCCCATCATGATGAGCGTGCTCGCGCAATGAATTCCGCAGGACTTTTCAATCACCGCGGCAAACTTGGCGACCAGCGCGGCGTGGCGCTGATTATCGTTTTGTGGATTTTTATTTTTCTCTTCGTGGTCGCCTTCGACTTCAGCACCTCGGTGCGCGAAGAAGCGACCGCGGCGCAACGCTTTAGCGATGAGACCCAGGGTTATTATCTGGCACTGGCCGGCTTTGAACGAGGTCTCTACGATTACCTGCACCAGCAACCCGGCGGCGCGCCGCAACTTCCCGACCCGAACAAACGCGATCTCTTCGACGGCAACTGGCGCGAGGAAAACTTTGGCGGCGGCGTATTCCGGCTCCGTTTGGTCGACGAGGGCGGCAAAATCAATATCAACCGGGTGAACGAAGAGGCGCTCAGGCGGATCTTCACCAATCTGGGGCTCGACGATCAGCGCCGGGAGATGCTTGTCGATTCAATCATGGATTGGCGCGACCCGGACGATTTACATCGCATCAACGGCGCCGAAAACGATTACTATTCAACTCAGTCGCCGGCATACACCGCGAAGAATGGTCCGCTGGACAGTATCGAGGATTTGCTCTGGATCAGGGGGATGACCCTGGAGCTGTTTTTTGGCTATGCGCCGGCGAACGAATCGGCGGCGCAAAACACGCCGCGCATTGCGCTCAAAGATATTTTTACCGTCGATAGCCCGATCGACCGGGTCAATCTGCGCACGGCGTCGGCTGAGGTGATTCATGCGGTGATGGGAATCCCGCTGGAAAAATGCCGGAGTTTTATCGAAGAGCGCAAAAAGTCATCGGAAAAAACTCTAGCGGATTTGCTGCCGCTGCTCGGTATCGGTTCCGGCGATCCGGCGCTGCAGCTGTTTATTTTTAGCAATCCGACGGTGATCGCGGTGGAGGCTGAGGGAAAACTAGCGGACTCTCGCATGCCGCGCCGGGTAAAGGGCGTTGTCCGGCTCGGCGGCGCCCACGGCTACGAACTCCTGCGTTGGTTGGATCGTGACTTTGCGCTACCGCGGAGCTAAATCATGAGTTACTATAGCGGTAAACTAATCGTGTCCGCTTACTTCATTATTGCCGAAACTACATGAGCGCTTTGAACCGACTGCAAGATCTTACCCGCGCCGACTTCCTGCGCAGCGTCGGGCTTTATTTCTTAAGCGACCGCGTCGTCATGGTGCGGCTGCGCAAAAGCTTTCTCAGTTTATCCATGCTCGAGTTGGAAGAACGCGAGCTACCCGAGGGCGACCATCGACAAGCGATTTCCGAGCTCACCGGTTGGGTCGCCGAGGATGTCAAAGAGATTGCTCTGAAAGCGGAGCATGATTCGCGCGAACGGGCGCTGCGCCAGGCGATCGTTTCGCTCTTGCCGCATTTTAACCCGGCGCGCGACGCGGTCTATGTCTGCGTGCCGCAGGAGCAGACCATCGTGCAGCAAGTTTTTTTGCCGCCGGCGGCTGAGGACAACCTCCAGCAAGTGCTCGAATACGAGATCGAACGTCAGTTGCCGTTTAAGCGCGACGAGATTTATTACGACTTTATCCCCGTCGGTAAAAAAGGCGAGAAGTTTTGCGTTTATGTTTTTGCGACGCCAAAAAAAGCTCTCGACGGATTGCTGACTTTGCTTGAGTCATTTGGCATCAAACCGAGCGGCGTTGAGACTACCGTGTCCGCACTGGCCAACTATCTGCTTTTTATCAATGGCGCTGAAAGCGCGGCGCTGGTCGCCGCTCATCGCTCGAATTGGGAGTTGATCGGGGTCAATGCCAAAGCCAATGGCTGGAAGCCCGCGCCGCGGTTGCTCTTCTCGCATCAATTTCCCGCCTACGGCTGGGCCCAGGGGAGCGGCAAAGAGTTGCTCCAGGAATGCTTGAGCCGAGTGCCGAAGCTTTATCGCTGCGGTGATTTGAACGCGTTGAACGGCGCGGCTGACAATCGGTTAGCTGAGGCCGAGGATTTGGTCGCCCGCGGTGCGACGCGGCTCAAAGCGGCCCGACAAATTAATCATGCCGAGGCCTTGCCAGCTATCGGTGCGGCGTTGCGCGGCGTCCGCGAAGCATCTTTGGCGGCGAACTTTTTACGGCCTGAAGGCGGCGTTAAGGGCGGCAACCGGACGCTTTCGGTGCTCAATGCCGTGCTCTGCGGGCTACTCGTGCTTAGCCTGATCGCTTGGGGCGTCAGTTTCCCGGTGAAGGACGAGCTGCGCTTGCGTCAGCTGCAACGGGAAAACCGCAGACTCGAACCGTCGGTGGAGGCGCTGCGCAAAGAGGAGAATCAATTGCAGCAGCTGCGCAAGGAAGCGAGTTTTTTGACCGACATCGAGCAGCGCCGCGGCGAAGTGCTGCGTATCCTCGACGAATTGTCGAAAGTGGTGCCGAGCAACGCCTACTTTTCCAACCTGCGTTACCGCGCCGGCGTGCTCGAAGTTCAAGGCAACGCTGAGAATGCTTCGACCTTGATTCCGCTCCTGGAGCGCTCCAATTTATTCGAGAACGTCGGCTTCAACGCGCCATCGAATCGCGGCCGGGATAATCGCGAGACTTTCTCGCTTAAGGCCGAGCTGGAAAAATCGAAGGAGCCGGTTAAAGCAGCCGTTAAAGAAGCGGTCAAGGAGCCAGCGCGCGCACCGACCAAGGAACCGATCAAGGAACCGACCAGAGAACCGGCTAAGGATACAAAAAACAAATCATGAACAAGTTTTGGCAAAGACTATCGAAGCGCGAGCGCGGCTTGATGCTATTGACCTTGCTGATTGTTGTCGTGTTTGTCGGCAAGTACGCCGCGGTGACGCCGTTTCTCGAGCGCCGCGAGTGGGTCAGGAGCCAGCTCGAAAGCCAGCCGCAATTGTTGCAGAAAAACCTCCGCTATCTCGGCCAAAAAGATGCGTTGCTGGCGTCGTTGGAGTCGGCGCGCGGTCAGATCAAGGCGCAGGAGCCACGCTTGCTCACTGGCGACACGCCGTCAGTGAGCGCATCCGATTTACAAGAGACAGTTCAGGCGATGGCGACGCGCGAGGGCACGCAAGTGATTACGACGAGGGTGCTCAATCTCGAACCGGCCGGGTCGTTTTCCAAGATCGGCATACAGATGGAGATCGGCGGTCAGATCCAGCAGGTTGCTAATCTTATTCGCGGCATTGAGAACGCGCCGAAGCTGCTGGTGATCGATGAGGTCAATGTACGTTCGCTGTTTCGGCCGCTGGGGTTTCCCCAGCCCCAAGGCGCGCCTCAGGTCAACACACAGAACTTACGGATCAGCCTAACTGTGACTGGTTTTGCGCGGGTTCAGCCGGCGGTGACTGCGCCGACCGGAAATTCCGGAAAGCCAGCGAGCGGCTAACGAGAACCCGGTCTAGACTGCATCTGGATGACGATTCGGGACTTCTTTGGAGACTGCTTATTTGGAGACTGCTTACACGTTCAACTTTCTAACGCGGGGGTTTCTCCTAGGCTTTTGCGGTGAAGAATATGGTTAAAGAGGATTTCGCCCAAGGTCGCAGTCGCTTCTTGTCGTCGCTAACGGCTATTTGCACTGCTCTGCAACGCCGGTGTTGGCCATTTAGAAGAATTATTTTAAGATTTAAAACGAAATTGCATAATAACGATAGCGATTTGACGACGGGCTGCAACGAGGGTAAATATGTTAACCCCGCCTCTTGAGGCGGGCACAAAACTTTGGGGTTTCCAAAGGGGGCGAGCATCCCCTTTGCAATTATTTTAATTGGCGGCGGGGTTAAATCCCCGCCCGCGAAGTGGCTTCGTTTAATAGGCGTCTTTTGAACCCAGATAATGTCAGCGGAGAATTTTTATTCTTAGGCGATCAACACTGCTGAGCATTTTGTTTATTCTGGCCATGGGCTTCGTCGGTTGGAGTGGCTATCGCTCTTGGCACGAAGGCCCATGGGATTTACCGAATCTATCGAAACGGCGTGCTCCCGTTACCAGCACGGAAAAGCAAGCAGTCACTGCGGCTAGACCGCCGGTTAATACCGACGTGATCGTGAGTAAGAACTTATTTGATCCTGAGCGGGGCGCCGGTGCGACCCGAGAAGCGGAAGAAAATTCGCGAGCATTTCAGCGGGTACGCGGCATGATTCTAGTGGGGACAATCATTTTGGGCGACAATCGCGTTGCCATTTTGCAAGAAGGCGCGCCTTCCACTGGGGCGCCGCGTGCTCCAGGCCAAGCGGCTGCGGTGATGCGGCTCAAAGTCGGTGACAATTTGGAAGGGTTCCGGCTGGCGGAAATCGCCGACAAACGCGTGGTGTTTTCTAAGGATGCCGCGCGGGTTGAGGTCTTATTGGATTATTTTCGCAAAGTTGAAACTGCACCGGCGCGGGTTGCGGCTCCTGGCCAATTACCAACAGCGCCACTAGTCGTGCCTGGTCAAGTCCCGGCGCCGCCGACGGTTTCGCCGGTCCCCCGGGTCGTGCCCAATTTACCGCGACGCGGCCGAGTTCCCGTGCCGGGAAGCCCTAATTCTGAATCGTGAGCCGGAGGAGGAAGCGGCAATGTTGGAAAAATGGTTCTTTGAAAAATGGCTAACGGGATGTGCTGCTGCGGCTTACATTATGGCGTCGACCACTCCGCTCGCGGCACAGCAGACCCCAGCGCCGCCTCAGCAAAAAACCGCTCCATCCCAATCGATTCCAAGCGCATCTCAGCCCGCGACACCGAGTGATCCAACGGCTCCGCCGGTCGGGCGCACCCCGGTAATTCCCCGACGCATTCCCGCGCCGGCGCAGCCTCCAGGGTTCTTGGGGTCTCAGCCAACTGCGCCGCAAGCGCAGGCTCCTGCGCCAGTCGTGCCACAGGCCAGTGCGGCCCAGCCGTCGCAACCGACAGCGGGTGTGCCAGGGGACGCTCCGCCGCAAGCGGCGCCGCCGCCGGCGACACCGCAACGACGCTTTTCCCAGTCGCCGTCCCTGCCATCGGGAGGGATGGTTTCGCTCAATTTCAATCGCGCCGATTTAGTAGAAATCATTCATATCATCGCGCAGCAACTGCGCCTCACCTACACCATCGATCCCGAAGTCAAAGGGACGGTGACGATCAACAGCGCCGAACCTTTACGCTCAGAAGATTTATTGCCGATCTTTCATCAGTTGTTGCGCATGAACGGTGCGGTGGCGGTGCGTACAGGCAATCTCTATCAGATTATGCCGATCAAGGACGGCAAAGGCTTGGCGCGGCCGCTCGGACAAAACCGCGAAGATAGTTTTGCTCTACAAATCATCCCGGTGCGATTTTTCTCCGTGGCGGAAATGAAAAAAGTGCTGACCCCGTTTCTTCAGCCTGGCGCCGAAATCATCGATAACCCGCGCGGAAACTTTCTCGTGGTCATGGACATCCCGGCGAATATTCAGCGCCTGGTCGAAATCGCCGATTTGATCGACGTACAAGTGTTCGCCGGCACGCGCATGGAGATCTACCAGCCTAAGGTTGCCAGCGCCGAAGAACTGGCGCAGGAAATGACCAAAGTAATGCAATCCTTTGCCGCCTCCGTACCCCAATCCGAGAGCTTCGGCGCGCAGTTCATCCCGCTGCCAAGAATCAACCAGCTGCTCGTGATTGCCCACAGCGAAGCAGCTTGGACCTACGCCAAACGTTGGCTCGACCGCATCGATGTGGTTGCCGAAGGGCCGGGCCGTAGGATATTTATTTATCCGGTGGAAAACGGCAAGGCGACGGAGCTAGCCGACGTGCTCAATCAGGCTCTCGGTCAGCCTTCGACGGGTGCACGGGGCAGCTCGCAAACTTTGCAGAGCATCCATCGCTCTTCTTCAAGCGGCCCCGGCCAATCCGGAGGAGTCGGCCAATCAGGCGGTTCTAGCCAGTTTGGATCGGGTAGTTCGACAGGGCAAGGGCAAATACGATGAAAAACGTTACTGCCGGATTGTTATTCTTGATCGTTGCAAGCTTGTCCAATGCACAGGCGCAAAACCGCGGGGGGGCGTTCGCGGCGGTGCCCGCGCCAGGCCAAGTCCCAGCTCCGGCGGTAACTCCCCAGCTCACCACGCCAACCGGACCCGGTGTGCCGAGGCCAGCTGCGCAACCCCAACCTGGCCAGCAGCAACAGGAGCAGTTACGGATCGTCGCCGACCCGGCGACCAACTCGCTGATTATTTATGGAACCAACCAAGAATATCAAAATATAAAAAATATTCTAAAAGAATTGGATGCGATTCCGCGTCAGGTGTTGATCGAAGCGCTAATTTTGCAAGTGGACTTGAAAGACAGCGAAGATTTTGGCGTCGATTACGAGCTTTTTCGAAAGTCCCGTCAAACCATTTTTGGCAAGACCTTTGGTTCAAGCGCTGCATTGACAACGTTAGGAAAGCTTTTTCCAGGGGCTCCGGCATTTAGTGGTGTGGGTGGGCTTAGCGCGATTGCCGGTGACAATACTGTGTCGGCGATGATTAGGGCCGCGGCGACAAATTCTCGCATAAAACTCATCTCGTCGCCCAGCGTAATCGCCAGCGACAACCGCCCGGCGCGGATTCAGGTCGGCAGCGAGGAGCCGATTCCGACAGGGACCGTCCAGTCGCCGGTCAGCGGTGGCACTATAACCTCCAGCACGACAGTGCAATATCGCAATACAGGCCGTATCCTGACGATCATTCCACAGGTTAATTCTCAAGGTCTGGTTAATTTGCAAATCAAGGCCGAAGTCAGCGCGCGGGGCGACGACGTTAAAGTGGGCCAAGATTCGTTCCCTGCTTTTAATACCCAAGACGCAGAAACGACGGCGGTGGTTCACGATGGCGAGACTTTAGTGATCGGCGGTCTGATTGGCGAGCGAAAGAGTAGGGGGCGCTCGGGAATTCCTTACTTGATGGACATCCCGGTAATCGGTCGCTTTTTTGGCACCACCAGCGATTCAGCCGATCGTACCGAGCTAATTATGTTGATCACACCGACGGTGATTCGCAATCGCGTTGAGTCTCGTGTGGTTACGGCGGAATTCAAAGCGGGTTTGGAAAAAGTCAGGACGGAACTTGAAGTGTTGGAAAAGGAACGCGCCAGATTAATGCCGCCTCGGCCGCTGCCGCCCATGCCGAACCCGGACATGATGCCAACCATACCGCAACCGTCTCCTAGCAACGTCATTCCTGGACGTGGCGCGTCGTTGGCGCCGTCTACTGGGGACGTGAGTGCATTTTCGAATTACGGCCCAGTCGCGGGTGAAATGAGCATTGACGCGCTGCGGGAACGGCTGGAAACCCAGAACCTCGCAGCCGTGGACAATCGTGGCTATGGTCAACTCGGCCGTGATCAAATTCCCCAACCTACTAGCGAAAGGGAAACACCAGCACGGCCACTCTACGCACTGTCCATCGCGCCGGTTCCCATGGAGCCGAATCACAAACCTGCCAGCCAAGCCAAACAGCAGCCGACGCAACCGAAAAAAATTCGAATTTGGGCGGTGCAAGTGGCGGCGCTATCGAACAACAAGGCAGCAGAGGCGGTCGCCGACCAATTGCGCAAGAATGGCTACAAGGCTTACGTCATGATGACTCAGGGCGAGTACGAAACTTGGCATCGGGTGCGCGTCGGTCAGTTTGAAAATCACCAAGAAGCCGTTGAACTACGCAAAGCCTTGATCGTCAACGAACAGTTCCAACAGGCCTACGTCGCGGTCAACTAACCAAGCCGCGGCCACGCTCGCCCGGCGACTCATTTGAGCTGCGGGCACCATCAAATGGGGAATCCAAAGGGGGCGAGCATCCCCTTTGGTCGCCTGCGGGGTTAATACCCCGCAGGCGAAATGCCCCGTTTATTGGGGTTTCCAAAGGGGGAGAGCCTCCCCCCTTTGCGATATTTAAGCAGCGGCGGGGTCAATACCCCGCCCGCGAAGTGGCTTCGCCTATTGCCCGGCCACCGAGTGTGCGCTGCAAACGTCATCCGGGTGTTGCCGCATTTCTTCGCGCGCGGCTATTTTCTTAACTCGACCTGCTTTGTTATGATGTTCTTAAGCAAGGCAGGCGATAATTTTGCATCCCACTGATATTCGAGTTTTGATCCGCGGCGGCGGCGAGATGGCGAGCGGCATCGCGCATCGCTTGCACCAGTGTCAACTGCAAGTGCTGATCACCGAGGTGGCGGAACCGACGGCGGTGCGGCGCCACGTCGCTTTCGCCGAAGCGGTCTATCGCGGCTGCCATACCATTGAAAACGTCAAAGCGGTTCGGGTGACGACTTTTGCTGACGCGCTGACTGAATGGCAGCGTGACGCGATCCCGCTGTTCGTCGATCCGGACGCAAAGATTCGTCATCAAGCGCACCCGTCGGTGATCGTCGATGCGACGATGTCCAAGAAGGGCGGCGATACGAAGCGTACCGATGCGTCGTTGGTGATCGGAATCGGGCCGGGATTTAGCGCTGGAGATAACGTCCATGCGGTGATCGAAAGTAATCGCGGCTACCATTTAGGCCGAGTGATTTGGCAAGGCGCGGCTGAACCAGATACCGGCGTGCCGGCCGCGGTGGCGGGTCACACCGATGCCCGCGTGTTACGGGCGCCGCGGAGCGGCTATTTTGTTGCAGTTCGCGCGATCGGCGATAGAGTCATGGTCGCGCAAATTGACGGCACTGCGGTCCAGTCGGCGATCGCCGGGGTCGTCCGCGGCCTGCTCCATAGCGGCATTCAGATCGGCGCGGGCGTGAAGATCGGCGACGTTGATCCGCGCTTTGAAACGGAGTATTGTGACACGATTTCGGACAAGGCTAGGGCCATTGGCGGAGGGGTTGTCGAGGCGATTTTCCACTCATACCAGAGGCTGAAAAATCCTGCCACGTGACCAGCCGGCGACAAAATTCAACGGGTGAGGCGAGCGTGAATCCAAAAGAACTTACGATCGAGCAAGTTCAAGAAATATTGCTAAAAGAAAAATATGTCTGCGACCGCGCCTTGGCGACGGTGGTTTATCTGTCGCTGGTGATGGGCAAACCGCTCTTGCTCGAAGGCGAGGCCGGTGTCGGCAAAACCGAGATCGCCAAAGTGCTGTCCAAAGTGCTCGGTGCTAGGCTGATTCGCTTGCAATGTTATGAAGGGCTCGACGCCAACACGGCGCTTTACGAATGGAATTATCCCAAGCAGATGCTCCACATCAAGCTCGAAGAGATCGAGCATGGCGACAAGAAACAAGTCGAGACCGAGATCTTCACCCAGGAATACCTGGTCAAAAGGCCTTTGCTTGATGCGATCCAAAGCGAGGACGCTAACCCGCCGGTGCTGCTGATCGATGAAATTGATCGCGCCGATATGGAATTCGAAGCGTTCTTGCTCGAAGTTTTGTCCGACTTTCAAATCACCATTCCCGAGCTCGGCACGATTGCCGCGAAGCAACGTCCCTACGTGTTTTTAACTTCCAACCGCACCCGGGAAATCCACGACGCGCTCAAGCGGCGCTGTCTGTATCATTGGATCGAGTATCCAAGCTTCGACAAGGAATACGAAATCATCACGACGAAATTCCCCGAAGTGGAAAGCAAGATGGCGCAGCAGATCTGCGCCTTCATGCAAAAAGTGCGCGAGATGAATTTTTACAAACGGCCCGGCGTCGCCGAAACTCTCGACTGGGCGTCGGCTTTGATCGCGCTTAACCGCAAGCAGTTGGATGACCGCTCTGTGGTCGAAACCATGGGCTGTGTGTTTAAATATCGCGAGGATCTGCATCATCTGCGCGAGCAGGTCGAAAACCGCCAGTTCAGCATCGATGCGCTGCTGCGCGCGTCGCCGGAGATGGTGAGCTAGGTTTCAATGGATATCACTGCGGAATCGGTTGCCGCCGCGGTCAATGGCGTGGCCTCGGCGCGCGGCAAGGGCACCCTGCCGAACATGATGGCGTTTGGCCGCGCCCTAAAGCAGCTCGGTGTCAAGGTAAGTCTCAGCCAAGTGCTCGATGCGTCGCGCTCGATGGATCTGGTCGATCTTGCCGAGCGGAGCGACTTTCGCGCGCTGCTTCGGGCGAACCTGATTTCACAGAAAGAAGATTTTCCCGCTTTCGATTTGCTGTTCGATCGTTTCTGGTGCGAGCAGAGCTACGAGCGCATGCCGATGGAGACCATGGACATCCAAGGCACGCCGACCGAGTCCCACGCGCCCGAAGGCGGCGACGAGGAAGGCGGCCTGGAAGAAGCCACGGCTGAGGCCATGGCCAATGAAAATGTCCCGCTGGAAAACCTCGATGAATTCGCCATGCCGACCTACAGCTCCCAGGAGCTTATGAACCGCAAGGACTTCAGCGAGATGAGCGTCGAGGAAAGCCGCGCCATCGCGCGGGCGATCTTGCTGATCGCCACCAAAATCGCCACCCAAATCAGCCGGCGCAAGAAAGTCAGCCGCAAAGGCAACGTCGTCGATCCGCGCGCGACCCTGCGGCGCAGCATGAAATACGGCGGCGAAGTGATCGAGCTGGCGCACCGCAAGAAACGCATCAAGAAAACCAAAGTGGTTTTGCTCTGCGACGTCAGCGGCTCGATGGATTGCTACAGCCGGTTTTTGATCCAGTTCATGTACGGTTTGCAAAATGAGCTCTGGGGCGTCGAGACTTTTGTCTTTAGCACGTCGCTTAGCCGGATCACTCATTTGATCCGCACCAAGAATATCGTCGACGCGTTAGAAAAAATTTCCGGCAGCATTCTCGGCTGGTCCGGCGGCACCAACATCGGCCGCTCGCTGCATACGTTCAACCGCAACTTCGCACCGAGCATGGTGACGCATCGCAGCATAGTCGTCATCATCAGCGACGGTTGGGACCGCGGCGACGTGAGCTTGCTCGAAAAAGAAATGCAGGATCTCAAACGGCGCGCTAAAAAAATCATCTGGCTCAATCCTTTGCTGGCGAGCGAGAACTACGAGCCGCTGTGCAAAGGGATGCAGGCGGCGTTGCCGTATCTCGATTTGTTTCTGTCGATCCACAACGTCAACAGTCTAGTGTCATTGGGACGGACATTGCAGAAGATGGTGGCGTGAAAAATGGATAATGGAAAATGGATAATGGAAAATTGAAGGAGTCAGAAGGGAAGTGTCAGAATGAATCCGTATCCCTTCCCCCCATTCTCCATTTTCAATTCTCCATTATCAATTGACAATCAGGAGGTGCGAACATGGCTGGACCAGGCGCTTGTTACACGGATGCCGATTTAGAGGCCAAGAAGAAAGATACTATCTATCACCAGGTGCGCGAGTTTCTCGACAAGGGTGAGACCGTGGCGGTGGCGACCATCGTCTCGACGAAGGGCTCGACGCCGCGCGAAGTCGGCGCCAAAATGGTCGTGACCGCCTGGGGTGAAATCCTCGGCACCATCGGCGGCGGCTGCGGCGAGGCCGACGTAAAGCGCGAAGCGATCGAAGCGATCCGCACCAAGAAGCCGCGCACCGTGCGGGTCGATTTGCTCGACGATATTTCGTCCGACAGCCCGGCGGTTTGCGGCGGCATAATGAACGTCTTCATCGACCCATGGTGGAAAGAGCGCGACCAGGAGGCGGTTAGCGCAAAATGAGCTCGCTCGCCCAAGAATTAGTCGAGATCACCGAGCAAGAAGTGGCGGCGGTACTGGCCACCGTGGTCGAGGCCGAAGGCAGCGCCATGATCGAGCCCGGCGCGAAGTGCTTGATCCGTGACGGCAAGGTGCGCGCGGAGACCATCGGCAATGCTAAAGTCGTCGACGCCATCGTGCGCGAGAGCGCCACTCATGCGCGCTCTGAAAAATCGCAGCTGGTTTCCCTCGCGGTTCCAGAGGCGGATGCAAAATTAGCAGTGTTCTTCGAAGTGATGCCGGCGCCGCCGAAATTGATCGTGGTCGGCGCCGGCCATATCGCCGTGCCGCTGGTCAAGATCGCCAAGGTTTTGGACTTCCACGTGACGGTCATCGACGACCGGTTGCTCTACGCCAACCGCGAGCGCTTTCCCGACGCTGACGATGTGCTGGTCGGCGACATGGCGCAAATGCTCAAAGAGATGACGATCACGCCCTCCTGCTACATCGTCTTGATCACGCGCGGTCATGCCTACGACGAACCTTGTTTGCGCCAGATCATGCACAGCGACGCGAAGTATATCGGTATGATCGGCAGCCGGCGGCGCATCAAGGCCTGCTTCCAGCGCTTCCGTGAAGAAGAGAAAGTCACCGAGGCAGCGATCGAACGCATCTACGCGCCCATCGGCCTCGACATCGCCACGGAAACACCGGCGGAAATCGCTTTGTCGATTCTCGGCGAAGTGATCAAAGTGCGGCGTGGCGGCAAGGCGGCGTCGCTGTCGGGCCGTTAAATTACTTCGAGCGCGACGGCAATGGAGCGCATGACCGGAATTATTTTTTCCGACTTGGGCCAAGCGTCAACA
>JAERMN010000419.1 GCA_016844625.1 Deltaproteobacteria bacterium | reverse complement strand
CGTGAAGCCATGGGTTAAGACGCTTTCATAAGGCGCGCGGCCGCGCGTCGCTAGCGAAGTTAACAGCGCCGTATGAAACCAGCCGCGGTGTTGGTCGCTGCCCTCGAGATAAAGATCGGCACGGCCGCCGAGCCGAGGGTCTTGCTCAACCACCGAGGCAAAACTCACACCCGAATCGAACCAGACATCGAGAATGTCCTCTTCTCGGGTGAAATCACTGCCGCCGCAATCGGGACAAGTAAGAGCCGGCGGCACAAGTTCGCTGAGCGGCCGAAGGTACCAAGCATCCGAACCTTCTTTGGCGAAAATCCCAGCGACATGATCGCAAAGCTCCCGGGTGAGCACCGCTTGATTGCATTTCTTGCAATAGACCGCCGGGATCGGCACACCCCATGAGCGCTGCCGGGAGATACACCAATCGGGCCGCGCTTCGAGCATGCCGCGAATCCGGTCGCGGCCCCAAGGCGGGATCCACTTCACTTCATCGATCGCCCTGAGCGCCTGTTCACGCAGCCCGTTTTTCTCCATGGAAATGAACCACTGTTCGGTGGCGCGAAAGATCACCGGTTTTCTACAGCGCCAGCAGTGCGGATAGCTATGGGTAAGCTTATCTTCCTTGAGCAGCGCGCCACGCTCGATCAATTTTTGCACGATGCGTGGATCGGCTTTGAACACCGACTCGCCCAGTAAATCGCCCGCTTCCGCGGTGAACCTTCCGTGCGGGTCCACCGGGGCCATGACCGCCAGGCCGTAGCGCATGCCGACTTCGTAGTCCTCCTGGCCGTGACCCGGCGCGATGTGTACGCAGCCGGTGCCCTGGTCTTGGGTGACGTAGTCGCCGAGCACGATCTTCGATTCCCGCTCGAGCCAGGGATGCTGACAAACGATGCCCTCAAGCTCGGCGCCGCTCCAACTGGGCGCAGCGACCTCGTAATCCTTCGCGTCCAAGCCGATCGCCTGCATCACGCTCTCGATCAATTCTTGGTTGATGATCAAATCGCCTTGCGCGGTTTTCACCAGCCGGTAAGTAAACTTGGGATGAACCGCGATGGCTTGGTTGGCCGGTAAAGTCCAAGGCGTAGTTGTCCAGATAACGAAAAAAGCCGGTTCGGTCCGCGCCGCCGCTTTCGAGTTTTGCTCTGCGGCGCCGCTTTCAAGTTTACCCTTGCCGTCGGTCACGGCAAATTTTACATAGACCGATGTCGACGTATGATCTTCGTACTCGACTTCCGCTTCGGCCAACGCCGTCACGCAGGAGGCGCACCAGTAGACCGGTTTCTTCTTGCGGTAGAGCGCGCCGGACGCAACGAACTTCCCCAGCTCGCGCACTTCCTGGGCCTCATACTGCGGCTCCAGCGTGCGATAAGGATTGTCCCAATCGCCGAGCACGCCGAGCCGTTTGAACTCTTGGCGCTGAATCGAAATATATTTCTCCGCGTATTCTTTGCATAGCTGGCGAATCTCCGCTTTGCTCATCGCCAGCTTCTTCGCTCTGCCGACGTTCTTTTCCACTTGCAGCTCGATCGGCAGACCGTGGCAGTCCCAGCCCGGCACATAAGGCGCCCAGTGGCCGGTCATCGCCTGGTACTTGACGATGATGTCTTTGAGAATTTTGTTGAGCGCGTGGCCGATATGAATGTTGCCATTGGCGTAGGGCGGCCCGTCATGGAGAATGAAGCGCGGCTTGCCTTGATTGGCCTCAAGAATCTGAAAGTAAGTTCCGTCTTTGTCCCACTTCTCGACCTGCTTCGGTTCGTTTTGCGGCAGATTGGCGCGCATGGGAAAATCGGTCTTAGGCAAATTTAATGTGTCTTTGTAGTCCATATTATTAGATTACTACACTCCGAAGTCTGAGAATTCGTCTCTAACATTTTAGCTCCAAACTGAAGTGACAAAAAATGTTATCGTGCCAAGCACCTGGCGAAACAAATCCGAAATCCGAAGCACGAAAGCGGCCCCGCGGACCGAAACAAACGGGGCCAAAATAAATTCCAAACCCGGAAAATCCAAAACGAGGAATCCCAATCGGGTTTGTTTGGAACATTGCATTAGTTTTTGGTCATTTGAATTTATTTCGGATTTCGGATTTCGTGCTTCGAATTTCAAATCTCTTTGGCTAGCATTAGCACGGATAAAGAACTGGCAGCGACGGCGCGTACCGCTCCTTTATCTCTTTCCCTGGTCAATTCTTATGATGATTTAAGCCGCGCACCATGCGCGAGGCAAACATATCCGCCTTGTTCTCCGCGTCCGCCCAAAAAACAAAGTGGCCGATCTCGTGATAAACCATGTGAATCCAACGTCGCTTGGTGTTGTACTTCCGGCCCTTTTTCCAATTCTCTGGATGGACCAGATAAATTTGGCCGTTCTCGTAGGTCTTACCGGCAGTCTTACCCCAATCGATATACTCAAACCACTCCACTTTGGGATTCTTTAAGTGATAAAAGCGGCACAGAGCGGCGATCGCTTTCTTGAAATCCACCGCCTTGTAGTCCTGAAAGAAAGCGGACAGTAGACGGTCTACGACACGACGTTCTCTGATTGGCGGCAAAATCATTCGCATAGCAATTGTCCGGGCTCACGGTGGTGCTAAATTTCTACCACACAAAACCCATCATAGGAACAGGCCCGATCCCGTGGGGGTTTCTGGCGCTCCAGCTAAGTAGCTGTTTTCACAAAAGTTTCTCTGAGTTAGACCAATCCTTTGAGTTTTTTAGCGGGCCCGTAACGCTCTTGCGAGAGGTAAAAAAGTGTCGTAGATTGGCGTACTTTGTGACGCCCGGCGACGACGTCCAAGCGCTAAATTAATGTTTCAATGGATCACCGGTAAAGTCGCTCATCTGAGCACGTGGTTCGGTTTCAAAATTGGCTGCGGCGTGGTCAAAGTTTTGCCGCGAACCGTCTTTTGGATATGTGATCGGCTCGCGCCCATCGGCTATCGCTTTTTTCTTGGCTTTCGGCGCCGGTCGGTGGCGAATATTCGAGTCGCACTGGGCGATCAGCTAAGCGAGGCGGCGATCAATGCCATGGCGCGGCGCTCGTTGCGCAATTTTTTTCGCTGCTGCGTAGAGGTGCTAATCGCGATTAACGCTTCCAATGACGAATTGCGTGACCGAATAGCGCTGGTCGGACGAGAAAATCTGGATGCCGCGTTGGCAAAAAGCAAGGGCGTTCTGGTACTAAGCGCTCATCTGGGTAATTTTTTTCTGGTTGGATCGCGCTTAGCCGTCGAAGGCTACGCGACCTTCGTGCTGGTAAATCAGCCGCGCGATAGCCGCTTCGCCGAATTATTGGATGAGTACCATTTGAAGGTACGGCAACACACGATCCACGCGCGGCCGCGGCGCGAGGCGTGGCGCGAATTGACCGGAGTACTGCGACAAAATCGACTGGCGGTGATAATCGCTGACGAGTTTCGCAAGGGTAACGGCATTGAAGCACCATTTTTCGGCGGTATGGTCATTTCACGCCGTGGACCGGCGACTCTGGCGCTTAGAACCGGCGCGGCGATCGTCCCCGCTTATTTAGTTCGCCAGGCAGACGACAGCCTCAAGTTGATCGTTGAACCAGAACTGGAACTCGAACGATCCGGCAAAGGAAGTAAGGAAATCCGGGAGAACAGCGCGCGCGTGACCCGATGGCTCGAGCGCACGGTGCGCGCTTATCCGGAGCAGTGGAACTGGATGAATATCCGCCATTGGGTGGAGCATCGCAATCAATAAACCAAGATACTTCGCGGCCGGGGTATTGACCCCGGCGCTCGCAGGCGACCAAAGGGGATGCTCGCCCCCTTTGGATTCCCCATTTGATGGTGCCCGCAGCAAGCTGCGGGGAATATTAGATTTAAGGGTTCCACGCTGAAATCAGCGTGGTCAATTACAAATGGGTCAGTGAAAAAGACCAAATCCAACCAGCAGTATAACCGGACAGAGAAAGGGGAGACAGGTGAAATTCAGCAAAAAGGACCTCGAAGAAATCAAAAAGAAAGTCGCCCTCGGCAACCGCATTATGTTCCATCAAGGTTTGGCCGACTACCACGGCCACGTGAGCGCGCGTATCCCTGGAACGCGCCGCTTTTTTATTAAACCGGTGCTCGCGCCGTTAGGCGAAGTGGCGCCCAAACATATCATCGAAGTGGACATCGACCAGTACTTCGAAGTCTGTGAACAGAACTACGCCAAAGCCGGTAGCCAACGAGCGGTGACAAAAATAAAGAATCCACCCCGCGAGACCATGATTCACGCGGCGATCTACAATGCGCGCCCCGAGGTGAACTCCGTCGTGCACACGCACCAGACTTTAGCCACGGCGTTTTCGGTGGCCGGCACACCGATCCTGCCGATTTATAATCAGGCCGCGGTGTTTGCGCCGGAGACGCCGATTTTTCCCAGCCCGCGCCTCATCTACACGATGCAAGACGGCAAAGAGATTTGCGCCACGCTGCAAGACCGCATGGCGATGCTGCTCAAGGGCCACGGCATTGTTGTGGTTGGCGATAGCTTAGAATATGCTACGGTCCACGCGATTTACCTGGAACGTACCGCCTACATGCAATTCGTCGCCAGTTGCGTCGGCAAACCGACGGTCATGCCGCAAAAGGAAATCGACTATATGAAAGAAAACATGATGTTTCGCTCCTATGACGCCTTTGCCTATTTCCGCTCCTTGCTGCCCAAAGGCGGGCGCTTGTAGAAGTTTAAAAATTCATAAACGCAGGTAAATTTTTGGAGGACAGTTCGATGGCGAAACGAGAAGAAAGAATAACCGACAGCGCAAAGAAGCCGATTCAAGATCTGCGTGAATGGCTCGAGCGGGTTGAAGCGATGGGCGATTTGGTGCGCGTGAAAGACTCGGTGAGCTGCGAAGAGGAGATGAGCGCCATCGGTTATCTGGTCGCCAAGCAGAAGCCTTCGCCGGCGATCCTTTTCGATAACATCAAAGGTTATGAGAAGAGTTCTTACAAGGCGCAGTCGCTTTGGAACATTCTCGGCCCGAGCATCCCGCGCATCGCGCTGTCGCTGGAAGAACCGCCCGAAACGCCGATCGTCCCATTGATCCGCCGGGTGAAAGACAAATTGAAGAATCGCATGGCGCCGCGCGAAGTGCCGGCGGCACAGGCCGCCATGTATCAAAACACTTTAACCGGCGACAAAATCGATTTGACCCAGTTGCCGATCCCGCGCCACTGGCCGCTTGACGGCGGCCGCTACGCCGGCACCGCCGACTGCGTCATCACCCGGGATCCCGATTCCGGTTATTTAAACGTCGGCACTTACCGCATGATGCTGCAAGGCAAGAACGAAGTCGGTCTCTATCTTTCACCCGGCAAAGACGCGCGCCTGCATATCACGCGCTCGTGGCAGATGGGCAAGCCCGTCGAAGTCGCCGCGGCTTGGGGTATCGATCCGCTCTTCATGATCGTCGGCTCGCAGACTTTTCCCAAGAATGTTTCCGAATATGAATTTTTGGGTGGCATCAAAGGTGAACCGATCCCGGTGGTCAAAGGCAAAACTACTGATCTGCTCTTGCCGGCGAATGCCGAGTTCATGATCGAAGGCATCATCAAACCGAACTCAGTAAAGAGTGAAGGGCCGTTTGGTGAATTCCCCGGTTACTACGGCAGACCGGAGGCGGGTTGCCCGCTGGTTGAAGTCACCGCCGTGCACCATCGTAATAATCCGATCCTCACCAACGCGCTGATGGCGGACTATCCGTCCAACGAGCAGAGCGGCTTCTTCTCAATCATTCGCTCGGCGCGGATCTGGGACGACTTGGATAAATTGGGGGTTCCAGGTATTCAGGGAGTTTACTGTCATCCAGCCGGCGCCGGCGGTTTCGGCATGACCGTGATCGCCCTCGAACAGCGCTACGCCGGCCACGCCGCCCAAGCGCTGGCGTTAGCCGCGCAAGTTCCCGGCGGCGCGTACTACACGAAATGGATTATTGCCGTCGACGAAGATGTTGACCCCACCGACATGGATCAAGTGATCTGGGCCATGAGCAGCCGCTGCAACCCGATCGACGATATCGATATTTTGCGCAACACCTGGTC
>JAERMN010000418.1 GCA_016844625.1 Deltaproteobacteria bacterium | reverse complement strand
TTGGTGATTTTCTTCATGCCGAAAATCGTTTGATAAAACTTCGCTTCACGATCCCAATTTTCGGTCAACACGGCGATATGTCGAATGCTGGTAAACATAGTCGTAATCCTCCTATTGGACTGATTCTTCTCAAAGTTGGTCGTTGCTGTCAACGGCAAAGGCCGGTTTCGAGTCTCGGGGTTCGAGTTAATAAAAAGGGTTCTTCAGGCTTCCGTGTGGGTAACCTGGCACATCGCCTTAATTTCATTTACCACAAAGATCACGAAGGACACGAAGGGTTCGTAAAAATAGGACTCCGAACTTCGTGCTCTTCGTGTCCTTCGTGGTGAATACTCTTCTACACTAAACCCAGAATAACCATAAAAAGGACTGAGAAAAACCGGTTGTCAGCGAATCTTGACTTCTGCCGAACAAGCGGATTAGTTGCAAGTGTAACATTATGACGATCCGCTCGTTCGAATTGCTGCAACCGCACTCTTTGCCGGAGGCGGTGGAGTTATTGCAAAAGCATGGCGACGACGCGCGCGCTATCGGCGGCGGCACGACGCTCGTGATTCTCATGAAGCAGCGGTCGCTCTACTATCCGTATTTGGTCGATCTCCAGACGATTCCGGGACTGAATGAAATCAAAAATGACGGCGGCGGCGTCACCATCGGCGCCTTGACCACGCATCGCACGATCGAACTGTCGCCCGTCATTCGCCAATCGTTTCCCGCGCTCGCCGAAGCTTTCAGCCACATCGGCAACGTGCGGGTGCGCCAGACCGCTTCCATCGGCGGCAATCTCGCTCACGCCGATTATCGGCTCGACCCGCCGCCGCCGCTGCTGGTGCTCGGCGCGCAAGTTTTGGCTTTCGGTCCGAAGGGCGCGCGCACGATCGCGCTCAAAGATTTTTTCCGCGGCCTGTACGAGAACGTTCTCGATCCGGGTGAGATCCTTACCGAAGTAAAAATTCCCGCCATGCCGGCCGACGGCAAAGCGGTTTATCTTCGTTACAGCACGCTGTCGGCGAACGACTGGCCCTGTGTGAATGTCGCAGCGTTTTTGCGGAAAGAAAATAATCGCTGCAAAGAGCTGCGGCTCGCGCTTGGCGGCGTGGCGGTGACGCCGCTGTTGGTTTCGGGATTGGAATTCGCCGACGATCAGACTCTCGACGCCGGCGTTATTGAGAAGATTCTTAATGCGGTCGACGAGCAAATTTCGCCGTCTTCCGACTTGCGCGGTTCGGAGTGGTACAAGCGGCAGATGGCGCGGCTGTTTACAACAAAGGCGATCGCGCAGTTGAATCAAATGATCCCCGCCTCTTGAGGCGGGAACAATTAAATGGGGTTTCCAAAGGGGGCGAGCATCCCCTTGGGTCGCGAGCGGGGTTTAAACCCCGCTCGCGAATTCAATTGATTGGATAAAGCCATGGCAAACTTCTCAGTCGTCGGACAATCCGTCTTCCGCAAAGACGCGCACCAGAAGGTGACCGGGCAAGTGTTGCACGTTGGCAACATCGAGATGCCCGGCATGCTCCACGTCGCCGTGCTGCGCAGTCCCTACGCGCACGCGCGCATCACACTCATCGAAAAATCGCGCGCCGAAAAAGTTCCTGGCGTCGCGGTCGTTCTCACCGGCGCCGAAGTGGCCAAGATGCCGGGCGTCGATCCGCACTTCGGCCCAGCGTTTCGCGATCAGCCAATTCTTTGCGTCGAAAAGGTTTGTTATATCGGCGACCCGGTGGTCGCGGTGGCGGCGGTCGATCGGCGCACCGCCGAAGATGCTTTGCAACTGGTTGAAGTCGACTACGAGCCATTGCCCGCCGTGATCGACGTGCTCGAGGCGGCAAAGCCGGATTCACCGTTGGTGCACGAGACCCATCGGCCGGCCAAAGCCTTCGCCGATCTCGCTCATGTGAAGGCCGGGCAGAAATCAAATATTTGCTATCAATTCAAACTGCGTCTGGGCGACGTCGACAAGGCTTTCGCTGAGGCGGATCGGGTCTTCGAAGACACTTTCAGCTCGCCGCCGGCGCAGCATATGCCGATGGAGCCGCATGTGACGCTGGTCTATTTGGACGAGGCGCAGCGGATCAACATTTGGACGGCGAGCCAGACGCCGTCCTACGTGCGCACCGAAATCTCTCAGACCTTTGGCGTGCCGATGAATCGCATTCGTGTGCGCATTCCCTATCTCGGTGGCGGCTATGGCGCCAAACTCTACGCCAAGCTGGAGCCGCTAGTGACGGCGCTGGCGTTGATTACCAAAAAGCCGGTGCAGTATGCGCTCACGCGCGAGGAAGAGTTTTTGACGATCACCAAGCACAAGGTGATCGCGAAAATTAGGACTTCGATAAAAAGTGGCGAGATCACCGGGCGCAAGTGCGAAGTCTATTGGGATACCGGCGCCTACGCCGAGATCGGTCCGCGGATCGTGCATAAGTCCGGTTACACTTCCGCCGGGCCTTACCGAATTCCCAACGTGTGGATCGATTCTTACTGTATCTACACCAATCACGTGCCGGCCGGCGCGTTTCGCGGCTTCGGCGTGCCGCAGGTGATCTGGGCCTACGATTCGCAAACCGACATGATCGCCCGCGCCATCGGCGCCGACCCGGTGGAATTTCGCATGCGCTTCGCGCTCAACGAAGGCGAAGCGTTCGCCACCGGCACGCCGGTGAAATCCTTCGGCGTCAAGCAAGCGCTGCAAGAAGCGGCCAATGCGGTGGAGTTCTCCAAACCAAGCGAAAAACTAACGGGCACAAAGCGGCGCGGCAAGGGCGTCGCCTGCGGCGTCAAGGCGGTGCTGACGCCGTCGATTTCCGGCGCCATCGTGATGATGAATGCCGACGGCAGCGTGAATGTTCTCAGCAGCACGGTGGAGATGGGCCAGGGCTCGGAAACCATGATGGGGCAAATCGTCGCCGAAGAACTGGGCGTGTCGTTCGACAACGTGCACATCGTTCAGCCCGACACCGATATCACTCCGTACGACACGATTACCGCCGGCAGCCGGTCTACTTATCATATGGGCAACGCCGTGCGCATGGCGGCGGGCAAAGTGAAGGCGGTGCTTTGCGAGGCAGTGGGGAAAAAGTTGGAAGTGAATCCGGAAGATCTGGTGGCCGAGAACGGTCGCATTCATGTGCGCGGCAGCGATGAGCGCGGTATGTCGATCAGCGATGCGTTCCTCGTCAAGTTCGGCAGCGCTGGTACGACGATCACCGGCGAGGCGATTTGTCAGCCGGAAGCGGCGCCGATGGACCCGGAGACCGGTCAATCGGAGAAGTGCACCGAGTTTTGGTTTCCGTCGGCGACTTCCGCCGAGGTCGAGGTCGACACCGAGACCGGCAAGATAAAGCTGCTCCAGTTCTACAGCGTCGGTGACACCGGCACAGCGATCAATCCGCGCCACTGTGAGCAACAGCTGCTTGGCTCGGCGATCACGCACCTAGGTTTGACGCTATTCGAAGAGATGATTTTTGAAGAAGGGCAGTTGGTGAACGGCTCGCTGCTCGACTATCAAATCGCTTCGTTCAAAGATCTGCCTGACTCATTTCGGCCGATCATCGTGCAGGTGCCGCATGAAACTGGACCCTTCGGCGCCAAAGGCGTCGGCGAGACCGGCACACTGACAGTTTCGGCGGCGATTGCTAACGCGATTCACGACGCTACCGGAGTGCGGATTCGCGATTTGCCGATCACGCCGGAGCGATTACTCAGAGCGTTAGCCGAAAAGTCTCAGGCGCCTAGGCAGGATTAAGCTCCTAGCGCGGCAAAGCCGCAAGCGAAATTCGGAATATCTCCCGCAAAGGCGCAAAGGCCCGTGCTTTGCGTCTTAGCGGGAGGAATATCCGAGTCCGAGGGTATTTGACTCCCGGACAATTTGCGCAAGCCGCGCAAATTGTCAACTATAGTAGTACAAGGATCACAAAGTAGGAAGATATTCGGATTCGGAGTTTTAGCCGCAAAGAACGCAAAGGAGAAGTAGGCGCGACCGGCGGTCGCCCTTCTTTGCTATAATAATATGAAGCGCGATATCACAGTGAAAATCAATAATCGTGACGAGAGCTTCACCATCGACGATGCCGACACGCTGCTCGAAGTTTTACGCGACCGCTTTAAGCTCTGGAGTGTGCGCGAAGGCTGCGGCGTCGGCGCCTGTGGAACTTGCACGGTATTGCTTGACGGTCAGCCGGTGAGTTCCTGCTTCTTGCTCGCGGCACGCACCGCTGGACACGAAATTACCACGCTGGAAGGCTTGAGCGACGGTCAGTCGCTGCATCCGATTCAGCAAGCGTGGGTCGAGCAAAGGGCGCTGCAATGCGCCTACTGCACGCCCGGCTTCGTGCTCTCCGTGAAAGCGCTGCTCGAAGAGAATCCCAATCCGACCGACGAAGAGGTACGGGAATATCTCGCCGGTAATCTTTGCCGCTGCGCCGGTTATGCCGATATCTTGCGCGCCGTGCGCGCAGCGCAGGAAAAACTCCGCGCTTAGTCTACCAAATAAACGCAGCCACTTCGCGGCCGGGGTATTCACCCCGGCGCCTATTAAAATATCGCAAAGGGGATGCTCGCCCCCTTTGGAAACTCCATTTAACGGTTTCACGCTGCAAGCAGCGTGGTCAACAGCAATTTGCGCCGTTAGGCTCGAATCGTTCGGTCTTGTCTGTAAAAATTCGTCGCCTTCATCAATCCTGTCAGTCCTTCACTTAGCCCCGACAAAAATGTTCCACGTCGGTGTAATTTGGCCGATGGCTCGCTCATAGTTATTGGCGGCTGCTTTCCCCCGACAGTCAAGCTATTGGATTTTTTGCGAAATGTAATTGCGACGATGCAACCCTGGTCGAATTGAAGCGCTGGCATATTATATGCTCAGTCAAGCATTGGGATTGATCGCCGAGGATTATCGAAAAGCAGAAGTTCCACCATGGACAATACCTCGTCCGCTGAGCGCGCGCCTACTCCTTCGCGTAGTTGGAGTTTGGATCGGCTCTTTGACGCGGCGAAGAAAGACACGGTTATTCGCTTGCGCTGGCCGTTGGTCATTCTTTCGTCCTATCTGCTCTATTACACGCCGAGCCACTGGCTCACGCCAACCCAAGTTCAAGCGATTCTGATTCTCTATCTGCTGAGCCATACGACGCTCTATTTCTTGGCTGATGAGTTATTTGACTCGCCCTATGTTTATGGACCGCTGCTGGTGTTCGACACACTGGTCCTGGCGGTGGTGCTTGAAATGGGCGGCAGCGCTACACCGGATTTCTACGTCGCCTGTCTGTTTACCTTGGTGTTGAGTTGTATTTGCAACGATGCCCGCGGCTTGCTCGTGGTCACCTTACTGGCGCCGTTGATTTACGGCTACTTTGTTTTCAATGCCGCAGCGGATTTCGATCCGAATCTCTATCTGCGTTTGCCGTTCCCGTTCGTGATCTCGCTATTCTACGGCTACTTCGCCCAAGTGGAACGGCTGCGGCGCAGCGCCCGCGAGAAGGAAGAACAAGTGTGGCGCGAGCAAAAAGCGGCGGAGGAGATCCGCCGCCAACGGGAGCGTTTGGAGGTCATGCACGAGATTAATTTATCGCTGACTTCAACGATCGATAGCGCCAAGATCCTGGAGGCCTTCCTCGATCGCGCGCTCATTCATCTCCCCTATGCAGCCGCGATCGTCAGGCTCAAGAACCATGATACCGGTGTACTGCAAACCGCGGCGGCGCGGGGTGTCGAGATCAAGCGCCTTAACGAGTCGAAAGCGCCGCTCGATTTCATCGATCGTGTGGTAACCGAACGAACCCCGTTGACCGTTGGCAATGCCTTCGCCGACCCTGAGGTAGCGAACCTTGATCTGTTCAAGGAAGAAGGGCTGGTGGCTTTTCTCGCCTTGCCGCTGATCGCCAACAGCGAGGCGCTTGGCGCTTTGGTGTTTCTCACGCGCGAAGCGCACCAGTTCGGCGCCGATGAAGTCGACTTCTTATCGACGCTCGCCGGCCAAGCGGCGATCGCCATCCATCACTCGCAATTGTACGATCGCAGCCAGCAGCAAGGGGCGGAACTGCGTCATGCCCATCACATCAAAGATGATTTTTTGAAAGCGGTGACCACCGAGCTCAAGACGCCGCTCAACGTCATTACCGGCTATACGGATATGTTTCGTGACGGCTTGCTCGGCGCGATGACGCCGATCCAAGAGAAAGCACTCGAGAGCGTGGCGCGCCAGTCCAAGGATCTCCATCGGTTGATCAACAGCGTGCTTCAAGTGAGCACCATGGAGGCGGAGACATTGCGGATCGAGTTGCAGGACATTAATCTCTGGGAGTTCCTCTCCGAGTTGAGATCGCAATACGATCACCCGTTGGGGAAAAATGTAAAATTCATTTGGGACTATCCCGTCGACTTTCCCACGCTCCAGGGTGACCGAGGTAAGCTCAAACGGATACTGGAAAACCTGATCAACAACGCCATCAAGTTCACCGATCATGGCACGATCGCGGTTGCGGCGAAGTACTTAGCGGCAAAAAAAATGTTGCAGTTTACCATCGCTGACACCGGCGTGGGGATTCCCGAGGAGCAGATCGCCGCGGTCTTCGAACGATTCCGCCAAGTCCAAGGCGCCGATGCGAAGATGCAGCGCGGCGGCATGGGTCTCGGACTTTACGTGGTAAAGAAATACATCGATTTGCTAGGCGGAACCGTTCATGCTGAGAGTCGCGCTGGGCAGGGTTCTACTTTTACTTTGCAGGTCCCGGCGCCGTTAGCCCCGCTCTCGACCGGGCATGAGCAGTTATTGCTCCTCAAAGAACGTGACGGCGTGGCGGCGAGCTCGAACTCAAATGTGCTCGCGGATGAATTTAGAATTTCGTCAACGCGCCGGTTT
>JAERMN010000056.1 GCA_016844625.1 Deltaproteobacteria bacterium | reverse complement strand
GTGGGCGACAAGATGGCCGGCCGTCATGGTAACAAGGGGGTTATCTCGCGCATTCTTCCCGAAGAAGACATGCCTTATTTGGAAGACGGCACGCCGGTGGACGTGGTGTTAAATCCGCTCGGCGTCCCGTCGCGTATGAACGTCGGCCAGATACTCGAAGCTCATCTTGGCTGGGCGGCGCGCAGTCTGGGCCGGCAGATCGACGATCTGCTGCGCACCCATCGAAACGATAGCGATACACTGAGGCGCCGGTTGAAAGAGTATTTAAATACTCGAGAAGCTAACGAGCTGATCGACGGCGCCAAGGACGCGGAAGTCTTAAAACTCGCCGAGAAATACCGCGACGGGGTGCGCATGGCCTCACCGGTCTTCGACGGCGCGGCCGAAGAAGAGATTTTTAATTTGCTTCGCAAGGCGGGCTTACCCGCCACCGGTCAGACGACACTCTATGACGGCCTTACGGGCGAGCCGTTTGACGGCAAGGTGACCGTCGGCGTGATGTACATCATGAAGCTGCATCATTTGGTCGATGATAAGATTCATGCGCGCTCCACCGGACCCTATTCTCTGGTCACTCAGCAGCCGCTGGGGGGTAAGGCTCAGTTCGGCGGCCAGCGCTTGGGTGAAATGGAAGTGTGGGCGCTGGAGGCCTACGGCGCGGCATATACGCTCCAGGAGATGCTCACCGTGAAATCGGATGATGTGGTCGGCCGCACGCGCATGTATGAAGCGATCGTCAAAGGCGACAACTTGCTTGAACCTGGCTTGCCTGAGTCGTTTAACGTCATGGTCAAAGAACTGCAGAGCTTGTGCCTGGACGTCGATCTGGTCGAAGAAAAGTAGGTAACCCCAGTGAGGCCGTGGCACTCTAACCGGAGGTGATCCTTAAATGGAAGATCTGTTTAATTTATTCGAGAAGCCGAAGAACCCGATCAGTTTTAACGCCATCAAAATTTCTGTCGCGTCGCCAGACAAGATTCGTTCTTGGTCCCATGGCGAAGTAAAAAAACCGGAAACCATCAATTACCGGACCTTCAAGCCAGAGCGCGATGGTTTGTTTTGCGCCAAAATTTTCGGTCCGACCAAAGACTACGAATGCAACTGCGGCAAATACAAACGCATGCGTCACCGCGGCGTGGTCTGCGAGAAATGCGGCGTCGAAGTCATTCAATCTAAAGTCCGGCGTGAACGGATGGGGCACATCGAGTTGGCCACACCGGTGGTGCATATCTGGTTTCTGAAAAGCTTGCCGAGCCGGATCGGCGCGCTGCTCGACATGTCGCTCAAAGAGATCGAAAAAGTTCTTTACTTCGAGTCCTACATCGTCATCGATCCCGGCGAAACGCCATTATCGTATAAAGAACTCATGACCGAGACGCGCTACCGCAAAGCGGTCGAGGAGTACGGTGGCAAGTTTATCGCAGAAATGGGCGCTGAGGCGGTCCGCAAGTTGCTCAAGGCGATCGACGTGAACAAGCTTTCCGAAGAGCTGCGCCAAGAGATGCGTGACGTGAACTCGGAAGTGCGCCGGAAAAAATTGGCCAAGCGCTTAAAAGTTTTAAGCGCGTTTAAAAGCTCGGGCAACCGGCCGGAGTGGATGGTGCTAGAAGTGATTCCGGTCATTCCACCAGACCTGCGCCCGCTCGTGCCGCTCGATGGCGGCCGCTTCGCGACTTCAGATCTAAATGATCTTTACCGCCGTGTCATCAATCGTAACAACCGACTCAAACGGCTGATGGAATTGAGCGCGCCGGATATGATTATCCGCAACGAAAAGCGCATGCTGCAAGAAGCGGTCGATGCGTTGTTCGACAATGGAAGGCGTGGCCGGGCGATCACGGGGCAAAACCGCCGGCCGCTAAAATCTTTGAGCGACATGCTCAAAGGCAAGACCGGCCGCTTCCGCCAAAACTTGCTCGGCAAGCGCGTCGATTACTCAGGCCGCTCGGTGATTGTCGTGGGACCGGAATTACGACTGCATCAGTGCGGCTTACCGAAAAAAATGGCCATCGAGCTGTTCAAACCATTCATTTATAACAAGCTCGAAGAGCGCGGCCACGTGACGACGATTAAAAGCGCCAAAAAGATGGTCGAGCGCGAGCTGCCGGAAGTCTGGGATATTCTCGACGAAGTGATTCGCGAGCATCCCGTGCTGCTCAACCGTGCGCCGACGTTGCATCGATTGGGGATTCAAGCTTTCGAGCCGATCCTGATCGAAGGCAAGGCGATTCAGCTCCATCCGCTGGTGTGCGCGGCTTACAACGCCGACTTCGACGGCGACCAGATGGCGGTGCATGTGCCGTTGTCCGTTGAAGCGCAGGTCGAAGCGCGCGCCTTGATGATGTCAACCAACAATATTCTCTCGCCGGCCAACGGCAAGCCGATCATCGTGCCGACCCAAGATATCGTATTGGGGCTCTATTACATGACGCGCGACCGGCTTAACGCGAAAGGTAGTGGCTGCCTGTTCAGCAATCCGACCGAAGTGCGTATCGCCTACGACCAAGGGGAAGTGGCTTTGCAAGCGCCGGTGACGGTCCGAATCGGCGGCGAGCGGATCGAAACCACGGTCGGCCGGGTATTGCTCTATGATGTCGTCCCCGAGGTCATCCCGTTTAAAGAAGTTAACCGGGTGATGAAGAAAAAAGAGCTGGCAAATCTGATTGACATCAGCTACCGGCTCGCTGGCAGTAAGGCGACAGTCATTCTCGCCGATCGTTTGAAGGACATCGGCTTCCGTAACGCGACCCGCGCGGGCATTTCCATTTCGATCAAAGACATGATGATTCCGCCGAGCAAGGAAGTATTGCTCAAGGCGGCGCATGACGACGTGCGTGAAATCGAAGAGCAATATAAGAACGGTCTCATCACCGATGGCGAACGCTATAACAAGGTCGTCGATATTTGGGCCGAGGTGACTGACCGCATTGCCGACGAAATGCTGCGCGATCTGGGCTCGGAAAAGGTCACCGACGACAAGGGGCAGGAAGTGTCGGTGCCGAGTTTTAATCCAATCTTCATGATGGCCGACTCAGGCGCCCGCGGCAGCGCGCAACAGATCCGCCAATTGGCTGGTATGCGCGGTTTGATGGCCAAGCCTTCCGGCGAGATCATCGAAACGCCGATCACGGCGAACTTCCGCGAAGGGTTGACGGTGTTGCAGTACTTCATCTCGACCCACGGCGCGCGCAAAGGTCTTGCCGATACGGCGCTCAAGACCGCCAACTCCGGTTATCTAACGCGCCGGTTGGTCGACGTGGCACAGGATGCGGTCATCGGCGAACAAGATTGCGGCACCATGGACGGCATTGAAAAGACCCCGCTCATGGAAGGCGGCGAGATTATCGAGCCGCTCGGCGACCGCGTGCTCGGCCGGGCTGCCCTGGAAAACGTCATCGATCCGTTTACCGGCGATGTCATCGTCAAAGCGAACCAGGAGATTGACGAAGAGTTGGTTCAACGAATCGAAGACTCCGGCTTGGAACGCATCAAGATTCGCTCCGTGCTTACCTGTGCGTCGCGCCGCGGCGTTTGTATCATGTGTTACGGGCGCGACCTGGGGCGCGGTCATATGATCAATATAGGCGAAGCGGTGGGTGTCACTGCGGCGCAGTCGATCGGCGAACCGGGCACGCAGTTAACCATGCGGACTTTCCATATCGGCGGCACGGCGAGTCGACGCGCCGAACAGACCACTTTGGAATCGCGCAACGAGGGTTTTATCAAGTTCATCAACATCAATACCGTTACCAACAAAGAGGGCGATTTGGTGGTGATGAACCGCAACGGCGAAGTTGCCATCATAGATTATCCCGAAGGCGAAAAGGGACGCGAGCGCGAGCGCGAACGCTATCCGGTGGTTTACGGCGCCAAGTTTAAAAAGAAAGATGGCGCGCGAATCAAAGCCGGTGAGCTGCTGGCGGAATGGGATCCCTATACGATTCCCATCCTCACCGAGGTCACCGGCGTGGTTAAATTCGGTGACGTCATTCAAGCGCTGACCATGGAGGAAAAGGTCGACGAACGGACCGGGTTGTCGACGAGAGTCATCACCGATTCGAAAGATGTTGACAAGCGGCCGCGCATCTCGATCAAGGATGTCGGGGGTCAAACAGCCCGGCTGACGGCGACCGCGGAAGCACGCTATCTTTTGCCGGTGGGCGCGCATATCAACGTTCAAGAAGGACAGAAGGTTTTTGCCGGCGACGCCGTGGCGAAAATCCCGCGCGAGACCACTAAGACCAAGGATATCACGGGCGGTCTGCCGCGGGTTGCCGAGCTCTTCGAGGCGCGCAAGCCCAAAGAGTTCGCCGTTATCAGCGAGATCGACGGCGCGGTTTCGTTCGGCAAGGATACCAAAGGCAAACGCAAAGTGGTGGTTACCCCCGAAGTCGGCGAGGTGCGGGAATATCTGATTCCTAAAGGCAAGCATATCAGTGTGCTCGACGGCGATCGGATTCGCGCCGGCGAGGCGCTGATGGACGGCTCATCCAACCCGCACGATATTCTCAATATTCTCGGCGAGAAGGCGCTGGCTAAATATTTAGTCGACGAGGTGCAGGAAATTTACCGCTTGCAAGGCGTACGCATCAACGACAAGCACATCGAAGTCATTGTCCGCCAGATGTTGCGCCGGGTGCGTATTAAAGAAGTCGGCGATACCGATTTCTTGGTCGGCGACCAGATCGAGAAATGGCGCTTTGAAGAAGAGAATCAGCGAGCGATCGGTGAGCGCGGAAAGCCCGCCATAGCCGAGCCGTTATTGCTCGGTATCACCAAAGCGTCGCTGTCGACCGAGAGTTTTATTTCGGCGGCGTCGTTTCAAGAAACTACCAAAGTGCTCACCGATGCGGCGATCCATGGCAAGGTCGATCTGCTTCGCGGCTTAAAAGAAAACGTCATCATGGGACGGCTCATTCCGGCGGGAACCGGCATCGCGCGATACGCTAAACCGGAGCTCGAGATGGACGAACCGGAGGGTCCCGGAGGAGAGATTTCCGACGCTGTCGGAGCTTGAGCTTTGACATCGCTAAGAAATTTTGTTAATAAAAGGATTTTCCTAGGTCAATTTGAGTAGGGCGATGCTGCCCTTAACCACAGTCAACATTTCGAACGAGAGATTATGCCGACGATTAACCAATTGGTGCGCGAAAGCAGAGAAAAACAACGGCGCAAAAACACTGCGCCGGCTTTGCAGGGTTGCCCGCAAAAGCGCGGTGTATGCACGCGCGTTTATACTTCGACCCCGAAAAAACCAAACTCCGCGCTCCGTAAAGTCGCGCGCGTGCGTTTGACCAACGGCATCGAAGTGACGTCGTACATCCCCGGAGTGGGGCATAATTTGCAGGAACATTCCGTGGTGCTGATTCGCGGCGGTCGCGTTAAAGACTTGCCGGGCGTGCGTTATCACATCGTACGCGGCACCTTGGATTCCATCGGCGTACAAGAAAGGCGACAGAGCCGCTCCAAATACGGAGCGAAACGACCGAAGTAAAGCACTATGCCGCGCAAAGGTGAAGTAAAAAAACGAGATATTTTGCCGGACCCCAAGTACGGCGATAAGGTCGTGGCCAAGTTTGTCAACACGATCATGAATCAAGGCAAGAAAAGCGTCGCCGAGTCGATTCTCTATCGATCGTTGGACATCGTGACGGCGAAGACTAAAGAGGATTCTCTCGGCGTCTTCAAGCGCGCGATTGAGAATACCCGCCCGACCGTCGAGGTTCGTTCCCGGCGCGTCGGCGGCGCGACCTACCAGGTGCCAGTGGAGGTGCGGCCGCAGCGGCGGCTTTCGCTCAGCATGCGTTGGTTGATCGACGCCGCGCGCGATCGAGCGGAAAAATCGATGGAAGAAAAATTGGCGGCGGAGATCATTGACGCGGCCAATAACCGGGGCACGGCAATTAAGAAAAAGGAAGACACCCATCGTATGGCCGAAGCCAATCGGGCTTTCGCGCATTATCGTTGGTAACCTAGCAGCGGAATTGATGCTGGACCAAGGAGGCGGTTGAACCGCCTCCTTTTTTTCCGGCGCTAAGAAAATGGCAAGAACAGTTTCATTAGACAAGACCCGCAACATCGGTATCATGGCGCACATCGATGCGGGCAAGACCACGACCACCGAGCGGATCCTGTATTACACCGGGATCAACTACAAGATCGGCGAGGTGCACGATGGCACCGCGACCATGGACTGGATGGTCCAAGAGCAGGAGCGCGGCATCACCATCACTTCGGCCGCTACCACCTGTTTCTGGCGCGATCACCGGGTCAATATCATCGATACTCCGGGCCATGTCGATTTTACCATCGAGGTCGAGCGATCCCTGCGCGTGCTCGATGGCGCGGTGGCAGTTTTCTGTTCGGTGGGCGGCGTCGAGCCGCAGACCGAAACGGTGTGGCGCCAGGCCGACAAATACCGGGTGCCGCGTCTGGCCTTTGTCAACAAGATGGATCGTCTCGGCGCAGATTTTTTCCGTGTCGTCAAAATGATTGAAGACCGTTTAGGAGCACGACCGGCGGTGTTGCAATTGCCCATCGGGGCTGAAGACAAGTTCATTGGCATCGTCGATCTCGTCACAATGAAAGCCGTGGTATGGGAAGATGAAAGTCTCGGCGCGAAGTTCCACGAAGAGCCGATTCCCGCCGATCTCAAGGATCAAGCTGAAGAGTATCGCGAAAAACTACTTGAAGCAGCGGCTGACGCCGACGAAGCGCTGATGGAAAAGTACCTTGAGGGCAAAGAGATTAGCGAGGGTGAATTGCGCGCCGGTCTTCGCAGTGCAACCCTAAAGCTCAAGATCGTGCCGGTTTTATGTGGCACGGCCTTCCGTAACAAAGGCGTGCAACCCATGCTCGATGCCGTGATCGAGTATCTACCCTCGCCGCTCGATATTCCACCGGTCAAAGGGGTCGAGCCAGGGACCGATAAAACCGAGGAGCGGCCGGTGACGGATGAAGCGCCGTTCTCCGCTCTTGCTTTTAAGATCATGACCGATCCTTTCGTTGGTACGCTGAGCTTCTTCCGGGTTTATTCCGGGTCGCTGTCGTCCGGCGCGAGCATTTATAATTCGACCAAGAGTAAGCGCGAACGAGTGGGCCGCTTGCTCAAGATGCACGCCAACAAGCGCGAAGAGATCAAAGAAGTCTACGCCGGCGATATCGCCGCCGCGGTAGGTCTAAAGACGGCGACCACGGGTGACACGCTTTGCGACGAAGATGAACCGATCGTGCTCGAGTCGATCGATTTTCCCGATCCGGTTATTTCCATCGCCATCGAACCGAAGAGCAAGGCCGATCAGGAAAAATTGGGACTGTCCTTGCAGAAACTTGCCACCGAAGATCCTTCGTTTAGGGTTCGCACTGACGAAGAAACCGGCCAGACGATTATTTCCGGCATGGGCGAGCTTCACTTGGAAATTATCGTCGACCGCTTGCTGCGCGAGTTCAGCGTTGGCGCCAACGTCGGCAAGCCGCAGGTTGCCTATCGCGAGACGATCCGTAAAGGCGTCGAGCAGCACGGGAAATTCATTCGCCAAACCGGCGGTCACGGTCAGTACGGCGATGTCTGGATCAAGCTCGAACCGCAACCCGCTGGCGGCGGGTTCGAGTTTGTCGACGCGATCAAAGGCGGTTCAATTCCACGCGAATATATCCCAGCGGTTGAAAAAGGCGTCAAGGAAGCGACCGAGAACGGCGTGTTGGCCGGCTACCCAGTGGTCGATGTCAAAGTGACGTTGTTCGACGGCAGCTACCATGACGTCGACTCCTCTGAAATCGCCTTTAAGATCGCTGGCTCGATGGCATTTAAACAGGCAGCGCGCAAAGCCAGTCCAGTTTTGCTCGAACCGATCATGTCGGTCGAGGTTGTCGTGCCGGAAGATTTTATGGGCGATGTGATCGGTGATTTGAGCTCGCGGCGTGGCAAGGTGCTGGGCATGGACACTCGCCCCGCGGCGCAAGCGATCGATGCCCGGGTGCCGTTGGCGCAGATGTTCGGTTATGCTACCGATCTTCGTTCGATGAGCCAAGGAAGAGCGACTTACACGATGCAGTTTTCCCATTATGAACCGGTTCCGGCGGCGGTTGCGGAAGGAATTATCGCCAAGTTTGATGGCAAGTCGGATGATGATGTATGAACGAGAAAATTAGAATTCGGCTGAAAGCCTATGACCACCGCGTGCTGGACCAATCGGTGGGAGAGATTGTCGAGACAGTGCGGCGTACTGGCGGACGAGTCGCGGGACCGATCCCTTTGCCCACTCGAATCGAAAGATTCACCGTCAACCGCTCGCCCCACGTCGACAAGAAATCGCGCGATCAGTATGAGATTCGCACGCATAAACGGCTGCTCGACATTCTTGAGCCGACGCAGCAGACCATCGACGCGTTGGGCAAGCTCGACATCGCCGCAGGAGTGGACGTAGAGATCAAGCTCCAGTAACGGCAGGCTTACCTAGCTCGCAACTGGCGCAGTTTGGAACGAGAATATGACAGGGCTCATTGGCAGAAAAATTGGCATGATGCAGTACTACAACGCCGAGGGAAATGTGATTCCCGTGACGGTTGTTGAGACCGGACCTTGTGTGGTGGTGCAGAAAAAAGACGCCACGACGGACGGTTATACGGCACTGCAAGTTGGCTTTGGCAGCAAGAAGGCGCAGCGGGTCAATAAGGCGACCCGAGGTCATATGGCCAAGGCGGGCAAAGGCGCTTTCCAAGTGCTGAGGGAGTTTCGTCTCGACGATGTGTCCCAGTACGAAGTCGGCCAAGAGATCAAAGCGACCGATCTGTTTAAGGTCGGCGACTTGATCGATGTTGCCGGGATTTCAAAGGGACACGGCTATACCGGAGTCATAAAACGTTGGTCGTTCGCCGGGTTTCCCGGATCGCACGGCACCCATGAATATTTTCGCCACGGCGGTTCGATCGGTAACCGTTCCTATCCAGGGCGCGTACGTAAGGGCAAAAAGATGGCCGGCCACTGGGGCAACGAGCAAATCTCAACGCAGAATCTTCTGGTCGTCGATATTCGCGCCGAGGAGAATCTCATGTTGGTGCGCGGCGCGGTGCCAGGCTCGAAGCAGGGCGTGGTTGTTCTCCGCCCGGCGGTGAAAAAGTAAGTCAAGGGTAATATTAGGGTAAATCATCATGGACGTCCACGTTATTCAGCCCGAGCTTAACGATGCCATCTTTGGCGCCAAAACCCGAGCGCACTTGCTGCATCAGGCTGTGGTGATGCAGTTGGCCAATCGGCGTGCCGGTAGCGCGGCGACTAAGACCAAAGGTTTTGTCAGGGGCGGCGGCAAGAAGCCCTGGAAGCAAAAAGGCACAGGCCGAGCGCGTGCCGGTAGCATTCGCTCACCGATCTGGGTTGGCGGTGGCACGGTTTTCGGCCCGACGCCGCGCGATTATTCCTATCGTATGCCGCGCACGGCGCGGCGCGAAGCGTTGCTGTCGGCATTGAGCGTTAAGCATCGCGACGGCAAGCTTATCGTCGTCGATAAATTCTCGCTCGAAGCGGCCAAGACCAAGATCATGGTCCAAGCGTTGGCCGAACTTAAAGTGACGAGCGCTCTCATCGTGATTGCCGGGGCGGATGCAACGATCGAACGCTCGGCGCGCAATTTGGCAAAAATAAAAGTGCTCCGCGTCGAAGGCGTGAACGTTTACGATTTGCTGCGCTATGACCACCTCATTCTCACCGAGGGTGCGCTTAAACTATTAGAAGAAAGGTTGGCTCGATGAAGGGGCCGTACGATATTATTCAAGCGCCGCTAATCTCGGAGAAAGGCACGGCGCTGGCCGAGAGTGCCAATCAGTTCTTGTTTAAGGTTCGTACGGACGCCAACAAGATCGAAGTTAAGCACGCGGTGGAAACACTTTTTAAGGTCAAAGTGGTCGATGTGCGGATGGCCCGCTACCTGGGTAAGGTGCGCCGAATCGGTCGGAGCATGGGACGGCGCTCGGACTGGAAGAAGGCCTACGTCACCCTCAAAGAGGGCGATAAGATCGACTTTTTTGGCGGCGCATAAATAGTTAAACCGTCTGCTGGGGCGCGTTGACAAAATTGAAATGATTTCGTTCTTCAGACGGATCGAGAGATAGAGAGCATCAATCATGGGAATTAGAACTTACCGGCCGACTTCCGCCGGCATGCGCTTTCGTACGGGGCACACCTTTGAAGAAGTGACCCAGGCGCGGCCGGAAAAGGGTTTGCGCGAGCGGCTCAACAAGAGCGGCGGACGCAACAACACCGGCCGAATCACCGCAGATCACCGTGGCGGCGGCCACAAGCGTCTGTACCGTTTGATCGATTTTAAACGCAATAAGTTTAATGTGCCGGCCAAGGTTGAAGCGATCGAGTACGATCCCAACCGTTCGGCGCGCATCGCGCTTCTTTGCTATAAGGACGGCGAGCGGCGCTATATCTTGGCGCCCGAACGCCTACAAGTCGGCGCGACGGTGATCGCCGGCGATAGTGGCGTCGACATTCAACCGGGCAACTCGTTGCCGCTAAAATTTATCCCTGTCGGCACCGTGTTGCATAATATCGAGCTCAAGATAGGCAAAGGCGGGCAGCTCGTACGGAGCGCGGGATTAGGGGCGCAGCTCATGGCTAAAGAAGGTTCCTACGCATTGTTAAAGTTACCGTCCGGAGAGCTGCGCCGAGTCTTAGCCGATTGCCGCGCCACGGTTGGACAGGTGGGCAACGCTGAACAAGAGAACATTTCCTGGGGTAAGGCGGGACGGATGCGCTGGTTGGGATTTCGCGGCGCGACCCGCGGTATCGCCAAGAATCCCGTCGATCACCCGCATGGCGGCGGCGAAGGACGTTCAAAGGGCAATCATCCAATGACCCCTTGGGGCAAGCCGACCAAAGGCTATAAGACGAGAAAAAATCATTCGTCGGACCAGTATATCGTGCAACGAAGAAAGGGTAGATAGAGATGGCGCGTTCGGTTAAAAAGGGACCGTTTATCGACGAGCATCTGAGCAAAAAAGTTGCCGCGATGAATGAATCGCGCCAGCGCCAGGTGATTCGCACCTGGTCGCGGCGTTCCACAGTAAC
>JAERMN010000417.1 GCA_016844625.1 Deltaproteobacteria bacterium | reverse complement strand
GGTAAAGACGCCGCCAAAGGGACGGTACTGGCGGTGTTGAAAGACAAATTCAAAGACACACTATTTCACATTGGCAACGGCGATTTGTTGAGTGGCGACGATATCGTTGCCGCCGTGCGAAAGAAATTTCCCAGCTCCAGCGTCGAGCTTGTGAGAGGGAACAATCCCATGCCATATCCCGAATCGCGCCTGTCCAGCGATTTTTCCCGCGCCAAGGAGCAACTAGGCTACGAGCCTGAGTATCCGATCGATAAAGCGGTCGAAGACTACGGCGCGACACTGAAAAAACTGGAAAATCTTTAGGTCGAGGCACTGAAGGTCGCATTCCAGACAGCGTCTAACAATTAACAAGACATCCGCGCGACGGGTGTATCTAGACATAGCGACAAGGAGGTTTAAACTATGCGCATGAGAAGTTGGTTCCTAACTGCGGTAATGACACTCATCGCCGTTCCCGCTTTCGCCGCACAACCGGCGGCGCCTAAAGCAGGTTTCGATGAAAAAGCGGTGGCTGATTTTTACCGAGGCAAAACCGTGCGCATTATCGTCGGCTTCAGCGCGGGCGGTGGGTACGACCAGTATTCGCGCCTGATTGGCCGCCACTTGTCGAAGTATATTCCAGGAAACCCTACTGTCTTAGTCGACAACATGGCGGGCGCCGGCAGCATCATCGCGGCCAATCATGTTTATAACGCCGCGGCCAAAGACGGCACGATTATCGGGAACATCTCGGGTCCGATCGTCTTGGAGCAGCTCTTCGGCAACCCGGCGGTTCAATATGACCTGGGTAAATTCCGCCATCTCGCGGTTCCGGTCAGCGAAAGCTACTTGATGATTGTCCATAAGAGAACTGGAATCACGAGTTTCGACGAGCTGCGTGGCGACAAGGGCAAACAAGTCACCCTGGGGGCGATCCCTGGCTCCACCGTTGAGCACGCGCCGATCATAGTCAAAGAGGCGCTCAACCTTAATCTCAAAATCGTTTCCGGCTACAAGGGGACGGCCGACGTTCGTTTGGCTCTCGATAGCGGCGAGGTCGACGGCTTCTTCAATACGTGGACATCGTCGAAAATTACATCCTATGACAAGGTCAAGAGCGGCGAATGGGTTCTATTGGCTCAGCTGACGGAAAATCCGATGAAGGATTTGATCATAGCGAACGTGCCGACGATTCAGCAGATCGCGAGATCAGAGGAGCAACGGTTGTTGCTTAAGTACGGCACCAGCACGCCCAACGATTTCGGCAAAGTCTATGTGCTGCCGCCGGGCGCCCCGGCGGATCGCGCGCAGGCCATGGAGATCGCGTTTGCGCGGGTGTTCAAGGACAAGGAGCTGCTCGCCGATTCGGAAAAAGGGAAATTGGAGATCGATCCGATCATCGGCGCCCCGATTCAGAAACTCGTGGTCGAATTTCTGGGAATGCCGCCGGACCTAAAAAACAAGTTGCAGACGGTTTTGAAGCACCGGTGAAGAGGTGACGATAGATTAAGAACGCAGTGATGAAGCCTTGAGATAATTGGACACAACAGTGGAAAGATCGTACGTCCAAATGATCACTGCAAATGACCGGATTCGAGTTCGGTTCACAAAGGAAAGAGGAAGAATTACAGAGTTCGTCGTGCAGTATGAAACGCAAGCCGGTGACGAATGGCAACCTGTGATTCGATATGACAGACGTTATGAAGCCTGACGGAACCACGGAAAAGAGATTGCTTCACTTGCCAAACTATAATGACGCGCTTTCATACGCCGAGGAGGACGTTAAGGCCCACTGGGATCGTTATAAAGAACAATACTTTCGGAGGTAGAAGAGTGAACCGGACGAGTACTGCGTATAAGAACATCGTGCTGAACACGGAATTCAATAAATATCTGGTTGAGCATCCTGAAGTCACGGAAAAGATTCCGGATAATGCTTTGGTGGTGATTTTGCCAGACGACGATTCCGCCCTTTGCCGCAAAAATCTTTCCTTAGCTCGGCGACATCGGGAAAAGGATCAAGCAGTGGTGTACGTGCGCATTAAAAAGCTGGCTCCTCCACCGAAGTCGCGTTTGGTGCAACCGAGATTGAGTGTAGCTCTGTAAAATTGGCTCGATCCTCAGAAGTTATTGCCAAGGTGGTAAAGTTTGCTTTTAACAAAAAAGGAGGCTCCAAATGTTTAGACGAGTTGCATGGCTGTGCGCAATGTTGGTTATCCTGATTAATTTGGGTCCGTCAATGGTTTCGGCGCAGACCGAAACGATCGAAGAACTCTACAAGAAAGCGCTCAAAGAAGATGGAGTTCTTAACTGCTACTGCTCGTTGGCGCAGGTCAACGCGGAGATCATTTATCCGCTGTTCGAGAAGCGCTTTCCCGGGATCAAGATCAATCATGTCGATGCCACCTCAGATAAGCTCGCGGCGCGGGCGATAACCGAGGCGCGCGGCGGCAAAACCATCGCCGATGTCATCGAGTTCGGCCTGGAAGACATCAATAAAATTTTCGATCAAGGCTTAGTGCTGGAAAGAGTACCGCCCGAGGCGGCTGCCTACCCAGCGAATTTAAGGGGCCCGTATTGGACCGCCAATAATCTAATTTTCTTTGTCGGCGCCTGGAATACCGACAAGGTCAAAAAAGACGAGGAGCCGAAATTTCTCGACGATTTCGGCGACCCGCGTTGGAAAGGGCGGCTGATCGCGGAACCGAGAGATTATGAGATTCTGATCGCTCTTACGCACAAGCACGGTAGTCTGGAAAAGGCGCGCGCCGTGCTCGCCAGGATTGCCGCCAACAACGTCGAATTTCACAAAGGCCATTCCCAACTCGCTGAACTCCTGGTTGCTGGGCAAGCGGCGGCATGTTTCACCTGTTACTCGCACCATTACCCATCGCGGAAACGGAAGGGCGCGCCGGTCGATTACATGTTGACCGAAGGCGCCGCCGGAATAATCGGGGTAGCGGTTTTGAAAAACGCACCCCATCCCAATACGGCTTGGTTGTTTAACCGCTGGGCGGCGTCCGAGGAAGGGCAGAAGGTCTATTCGCAGGGCGGCCGCACTCCAGCTCATCCGAAGGTGGAACCCAAAGAAAATATTCGACCGAAGGTGATTTACGCCGTCGGAGTCGAAGATCTGAAGCAGTACAGCAAGTTCGAAAAGATCTGGAAAGAAGTTTTTAAGCTCAGATAAACGAACCCGTATGAGACTGGGAATCGGCAGGTTTCTAAAATCATAGGAGAAACAATGTTAGAAGCACGCAGCAAGGTTTTATGTAAGATCGCAGGCTTGGTCATAGGCTGTTGGTTTTGTGGGGCGTTTTCGACAGCCAGCGCTCAGAGCTGGGACGAGCTCCACAAGTTGGCGTTGAAGGAAGGCGGAACGCTCAATTTCTACGGTACCCTGGCGCAGATCAACGCGGAAAGAATTCTCCCAGTATTCGAGAAACGCTTCCCTGGTCTTAAGGTCAATCATGTCGATGCCACCGCGGACAAACTGGCCGCCCGAGCGATCACCGAAGCGCGCGGTGGACGGGTCTTGTCCGATGTCTTTCAGATGGCTCTTGAAAATGTCCTGCAGGTGATCGACCAGAAGCTGGCGCTTGACTGGCTCCCTCCGGAAGCCGCGGCTTATCCGGCAAATTTGAAGGGAACGAACTGGTTGGCCGCGGATATGGTGATCATTACCGCCTCGTGGAATACCAACCTGGTGAAGAAAGAGGACGAGCCCAAGCAGTTCGATGACTTCGCCGACCCCAAATGGAAGGGTAAGTTGATTGCCGAAGGACGAGACGTGGAACTCTTGATCGGTCTGGCCCGGCACAAGTTTAAGAACGACGAAAAAGCCTTTGATTTCGTGCGCAAGCTCGCGGCCAACAATGTCGAATTCCACAAGGGCCATTCCGAGCTCGCCGAATTCCTAGTCGCGGGCCAAGCCGCCGCGTGCGTAACCTGTTATGCGCACCACTATCCGTTGCGAATCAGAAAAGGCGCTCCGCTCGGATATATGCTCACCGAAGGCATTGCCACGATCACCGCGAATGCCTTGGCGAAGGACGCGCCCCATCCGAACGCGGCCCGGCTCTTTTACCGCTGGGCGGCCAGCGAAGAAGGGCAGAAGGCTTACGCGGCGGGAGGCCGTTTGCCGCCGCATCCGAAAGTAGAACCGGTGGAGAAGATTCGTCCGGCTACGCTTTATCCCATCGGCACGGACGAAATAAAGGAGTGGCGGCGCTACGAAAAGGTTTGGAAGGAGATATTCAAGCTGCGCTAGGCGCGCCTTGACTCCGTGGTTCAAGCTGATATCACCGTTGCACTGGACTTTCCGGTGTAGATTTGGAGGTCGTATGTTTCGAATTAGGTTACTAGTTTTCGGCGCGCTGATGATTACCGGTAGTATCGGTGCCTACTCGCCGGCGCGCGCTCAGTCGCTCGACGAATTGCATAAGGCGGCGCTCAAGGAAGGCGGTACGCTAAACTTCTACGGTACCCTGGCGCAGATCAATGCCGAGATCGTCCTGCCGCTCTTCGAGAAGCGCTTTCCCGGTATCAAAATTAATCATATCGATGCCACTTCCGACAAACTAGTCGCTCGCGCCGTAAGCGAAGCGCGCGGCGGCAAGACTCTCGGCGATGTGTTTCAGGTGCCGCTGGAAAACGTCATTCAGCTCCATGATCAGGGTTTGTTACTCGATGTCGCTTTGCCTGAGTCGGCGGCGTATCCAGAAGGACTAAAAGGCCCGTTCTGGACTGCGTCGGATTTGCAGTATTTCGTCGCCGCCTGGAATACCACGTTAGTCAAGAAAGAGGAGGAGCCCAAGAGCTTCGATGATTTCATCAATCCGCGCTGGAAAAATCGCTTGATTGCCGAACCGCGCGATCTGGAAATGCTGCTGGCCTTCGCCAAGTACCGCTTCAAGAGCGATGAAAAGGCGATCGATTACTGGAAGAAAGTCGCCGCTAACAATGTCGAGTTTCACAAAGGCCATTCACAATTGGCCGAACTCCTGGTTGCCGGCCAAGCCGCCGTCTGTCTGACTTGTTACTCGCACCACTATCCGATTCGCATCAAGAAGGGTGCGCCGGTAAATTACATGCTCAGCGAAGGGGTGGCGTCGATTAACGGCACGGCGGTGTTTAAAAATTCGCCGCACCCGAACACGGCGTTGCTGTTCGCGCGTTGGGTGGCGAGTGAGACAGGGCAGAAGGTCATGGCTCAGGGCGGGCGCAATCCGGCGCACCCCAAGGTCGATCCGATCGACAAGACTAAGACTGAAAAGACCTACTTCATCACGGCAGCGGATATGAAAGAATTTCCCAAGTATGAAAAACTCTGGAAAGAAATCTTCAAGCTGCGCTGAGCGCCGCGTAATTCGGGACCGCTAAACTTTACGGTGAGGCATGGCCACCGCGACAATAGCTAGGGGCGCGACCACGGGCGCGTCGAAATGGCGGTGCTGCCGCTCTTCATGCTTTTGGTGGGCAGCTTTCAGGCTGAAGTCGCGCCGCGGGAATTTGTCTACACGCTGAAGAACTATCACAACGCCTACGCCAGCGAGCACACCTATTCGACGTTCATGAACTCGTTCATATTCGCGTCGGGTTCAGCGGCGATGACGTTTTTATTTGGCACGATGCTGGCGTGGTTGACCGAGCGCACCAATACGCCGTTGCGGGCGCTTTTCGTGCCCATCGCGGTGGTGCCGCTGATTCTCCCCGGCGTGTTGGAGTCGATCGCGTGGATATTTCTCCTGAGTCCGAAGTTCGGTTACTTGAATGTCTGGCTAATGCAACTATTTGGTTTATCGTCGCCGCCGTTCAATGTTTTTTCTCTGCCCGGCATGATTTGGGTCCATTCGGTGGGACAGGTGCCGCTGGCGTTCTTGATGATGACCGCGGCTTTCAAATCGATGGACCCTTCGCTGGAAGAGTCAGCGTTGATGTCGGGAGCCAATACTTGGCAAACTTTTAAACGTGTGACCTTGCGCTTGCTGATGCCCACGGCCGGTTCCGTGCTGCTCATTCTATTTGTCAGAACTCTCGAATCCTTCGAGACCCCAGCGCTGATCGGCATCCCGGCGCGCATTTACGTTTACACCAGCGAAATTTTTCTCGCCTTCAATGAATATCCACCGGACTACGGCCGCGGCGGCGCGCTCGCCGTCGGTTTGCTGTTGCTGAGCGCCGTCGGTGTCTGGCTCTACACGCGGGCGACCAAGGAAGGTAAGAAATTTCAAACCGTGACCGGCAAAGCATTTCGCCCGCGTCAGTTCGATCTCGGACCTTGGCGCTGGGTCGGTTTCAGCTTTTTAATGATCTATTTTCTGTTTGTCGTGCTGTTGCCATTCCTGGTGCTTTTCTGGGCGTCGTTCTTGCCCTTCTTCGCCGCGCCGAGCTGGTCCGCACTGGATAAGCTCAGCTTGGATAATTACCGTTACTTGGGCGGTTTTCGGCCATTTTGGCAAGCGATGAAAAATAGCATCATCTTGTCGACGCTCACAGCGACCGTGGCGATGGTTCTGACATCGCTGGTGGCGTGGATTGTTTATAAGAGTAAGTTGCGCGGCGCATGGATACTCGACTTTCTCGCCTTCGTGCCGATCACGATCCCCGGCATCGTCATGGGCATGTCGCTAATACTCTTGTACGTCGCTTTTCCGATTCCGATTTACGGTACCATCTGGGTTTTACTGATCGCGTACGTCACGCGTTTCATACCGTATGGCATGCGCTCGGCCTCAGGCTCGATTCTTCAAATTCACAGCGAATTGGAAGAGGCCGCGTCGGCCTCCGGCGCTTCCTGGTGGGAAACCTTCAAGCGTGTGACTCTGCCGCTATTGCGGCCCGGCTTAGTGGCGGGTTGGATTTATATCTGCATCGTGTCGTTTCGGGAGTTTTCTACTTCGGTATTGCTCGCGACGGGCGAAAGCCGGGTTTTATCGATTCTGCTCTTCACTATGTTCGAACAGGGACAAGTGACGGTGGTCGCGGCCATTGGCGTCTTGATGATTGCCACCTTGCTGTCGATCGTGGCAATTTTTTACAAGCTTACCGGTAAAGTGGGTATACAAACATAAGAGAAAGGTTCGAGTCGTTCAAACAGTTCAAGCCGTTCCAACCGTTTGAACGGAACGCAGCGATTGAACCGAGCGAAGCGGTTGAACGCTTTGAACCAAGAGAAAATATGATCGAAGTAAAGTCGCTGGTCAAAATCTACCAAGACGGTGAGAACGCCGGTGTCACCGCCGTCAACGATATCTCCTTCACCGTCGAAGAAGGGCGATTTTATACCCTGCTGGGACCGTCGGGTTGCGGCAAGACGACCACGTTGCGCTGCATCGCCGGATTGGAAAAAGCCAACGGCGGCGAGATCATTGTCGCCGGCAATAAGGTTTACTCGGCCAAGGACAACACGTACGTTCCTGCTTATCGGCGGCCCATCGGCATGGTGTTTCAAAGCTACGCGATTTGGCCTCATCTCACCGTCTTTGAAAACGTGGCGTTTCCGCTGCGCGTGGGAAAACAGAAAGTCAGTAACGCCGACGTCCAAAAGAAAGTGAGCGCGGCTCTCGCCCAGGTGGAGCTAGACAGTTACGGCGACCGCATGGCGACGCAACTTTCCGGCGGCCAGCAGCAGCGCCTCGCGCTGGCCCGGGCGCTGGTGCGCGAGCCGCAAGTTTTGCTATTGGACGAACCTTTGAGCAATCTCGACGCCAAGCTGCGCGAGCGCATGCGTTTCGAATTGCGCGAGTTGCAGCGCCGGCTGCGCATCACGACCCTCTACGTCACCCACGATCAGATCGAAGCCTTGTCGATGTCGAACCGGATCGCGATCATGAATGCCGGCGAGATAATCCAGGAAGGCGCGCCGCGGGAGGTCTATCTTCAGCCCAAGAGTAAATTTGTCGCTAACTTTATCGGCTCCACCAATCAGATGACCGGCCAGGTTTCCAAGGTCGAGTCCGACGGCTCGGGCGAGGTCAGTACGGGCGATGGCAAGCTCAAGTGCATGTTGCTTGACGGCCTGTCGGTTGGCAGCAATGTCGTCGTTGTGGTCCGGCCCGAGAGCATCAACGTGCATTTAGAAAAGCCCGCCGGCGACGGCAATATTATCGAGGGCAAGGTCGGCGCAGCGATGTTTCTCGGCGAATATCTCGATTGCGCCATCGAGCTCGGTAAAAATACCTTGCAGACGCACCAACGCTACACCTTGCAAGTGCGCCGGGGTACGCCGGTATGGGTTGAGTTGCCCACCAGCGAATGCATGGCGCTACCCACCGAATGACGTCAGCGAATTGAGCGATCACGCCATTCTTGCCTGGCGCCGAGTCTGTTGATTCATCCCACGCGATAGAGTTAGATTCTGCTTGTGCGCAGAGGAATCTTAGATTCTATGTTAACCCCGCCTCTTGAGGCGAGAA
>JAERMN010000416.1 GCA_016844625.1 Deltaproteobacteria bacterium | reverse complement strand
TTCATCATGATCTCGCCGCGCAATGCCCAGTAGGGCTCGTGTAAATAGTTGATCGCGTAGTCGATCAAGATGCGGCCGCGGGCGCGCAGGTACGGGTCCTTGGGCTGTAGTGGCGGGTTGGGATATTTTTCGTCGAGATATTCGTTGATGATGCACGACTCGAACAATATCTTGCCGTCGTCGTCGAGCACCGGAATTTTTCCGTACGGGTTGCGCTGGAGATGTTCGGCGCTCTTTTGCTCGCGCTTCGCAAGCTTGACCCAAACTCCCTCCCAAGCGAGTCCTTTCTCCGCCAGGGCGATCTTGACGCGGTCGGAGTTGGTTGACGGTACGTCGTGATCATAGGGCCTCCAATTCCAAATTACAAATTCCAGATTCCAAATTGAAGATGCCTCGGATTTGCGTTCTGTGTCGAGCTTCCAATGTGTTACTGAGGGCGACGAGGACGTGAAGATGTGGTCGGATTAACCACATTGAGATGTCTTTGGCCTCGGAGACCCGAACGTTTGAGCTGTTCTATCCAGCCGTGCAGTTGTCTCGATATGAGTTCGGCCCGCTTTCTCAGTTCCGCGATGTGTGGTTTGTGATCGGTGAATTTCTGCCAAGATTCCAGTATCCGAAGCATTGACCGAACTTCACCAGCCGAACCGCGGGAGATATAGAGAAAAGCGAGTAACTCATTGTTGCTTCCGCGCTCGAAACCCTGCGCAATATTGTTGGAAATCGAAAGGGTGGCTCGTTCCAACTGATCGCGGAAACCGAGGTGCCGGCGAAAGATGTCATGCTCCGTGAACTCGTACATCAAACGCGCAAGCTCCGCGCTGTCTTGCCAAACCGGTAAGTCTTCAAATCTCTGATAGTTCATTTTGCGGACGCGTTTAGTTCCATTTGAACTACGCCCAGCTCATATCAGAAAATCTGGAATCTGTAATCTGGAATTTGGAATTGGTTAGCGCGGCTTTTGTGCGCTAACCAAAACCACGGAGCCGATGATCAATCCCGCTGCCAGCAGAATTCGCATCGTAATGATCTCGTTGCCGAGAAAGTAACCGAGCACGATGGCGACAAGTGGATTGACGTAGGAGTAGGTTGCGACCAGCGGGATCGGTGCGTTGCGCAGCAACCATGCATAGGCGACGAAAGCGATAGGGCCGATAACTGTTAGGTACGTCCACGCCCAGGCAGAACGTGACGACACGGCCGCGACATCGAAGTCGGTGAATTCGCCGAACATCCATGCGACGAAAATCTGTACCACCCCGCCGGCGAGCATTTCGATTCCGGTGGTGACCAGCGGTGAAGCTGGCAAATGGAGAATCTTACCGTAGATCGAGCCGATCGCCCAAAGCAGTGACGCAGCGACGACAGCCACGGCGCCGTAGAAATTTGCCGGCGTCGCGCCGCTCGCGCTCCAGCCGATCAGCAAGGCGGCGCCGCAGAAACCGATCAATATTCCGCTGAGCGCTTTGACGGTTGGGCGATCGCCGCGCGGCCGGACGGCGTCGAAGAGCAGCATCCACAGCGGCACGGTGGCGACGAGTAATGCTGACAAGCTCGACGGAATAAATTGCGCCGCCCAGACCACGCCGCCATTGCCCCCGACCAGCAGAAAAATTCCGATGATCACGGCGTTGCGCCGCTCGATCTTCGTCGGTGCGGGGTCGCCGGCCATGCGCCGCCATAGATAAAGAAAACCACCTGAGATAATGAAACGCGCTGCCGCCGACAAAAACGGCGGCGCGGTTTCCACCGTGAAGCGAATCGCGAGGTAGGTTGAGCCCCAGATGAGATAGACGGCGCCGAGAGCTGTCCAAATCGCAGCAGAAGATGCGCGGTGGTGCAATGATTCAGTTGCGCATTGGCTCACGAAGGCGCGCCTTCGTGTTGCAGCAACCAGCGCTTGGCTTTGAGTCCTGATCCGCCGCTGTAGCCGCCGAGACTGCCGTCGCTGGCGATTACCCGGTGGCATGGGATGACGATCGGGATGGGATTGCGCCCTAGCGCTTGGCCAACGGCCCGGCTGGATTTCGGCCGTCCCATTGTTTGTGCGACGCGCTGATAGCTCCAGGTTTGTCCCGTAGGAATTTGCCGAGTGACCGTCAAAACCTTGAGCTGAAAGGGCGTGAGGGACGATAGATCAACTGGCAGATCGAAATGGCTTCGCTGACCGGTGAAATATTCGCGCAGCTGCGCCATGACTGGTGCGACGGCTCTGGCGTTTTTCGCCAAGCGCGCGGGTATTTTTGAAAGCGTGGAGAATTTAGGTTTGCGCCGGCCAAATTCAACGGCGCAAACGCCGCGATCGCTGACGGCGGCGAAGAGTGGTCCCAGTGGCGTTGTTATCTCACCCCAATATATTATTCGTTGACCACGCTGCTCGCAGCGTGGAACCGTTAAATGGGGTTTCCAAAGGGGGCAAGCATCCCCTTTGCGATATTTAAACAGCGGCGGGGTCAATACCCCGCCCGCGAAGTGGCTTCGTTTATTTATCGCGGTTGTGGCTTGAATGCGCTGAAAAGACTTTGCTTGCGCTAGTCGGGTTGCCATGTTCTCGGTCACTCGGGCGCCATGCCTTTCTTTTTCAGCTCTGCGATCGCGCTGGCGGTTTTTTCCAATGGCGTGACGCCCATGCCTTTGAGAATGTTAGCTGCCTTGGTGAACTGGAGGTCGTCGTAGGGGACGATTTCGATCCGGTTGCCCCATGGGTCGAGGATGTTCATGCGGTCGTTGATGCTCTTGATGCCGAGCTTTTCCATAGCGCGCTTGACCGCCTCACGGTCATCGACGACAAAACCGAAGTGGCGCTTGGTGTCGGGAACTTGGGTGCGGCCGAGCGTGAGCTGAATAAACTGATCGCCGAGATCGATGAAGGCGTTGTGCTCGCTCTTGCCGCGCAAGGTGAATTCAAACAGCGCGCCGTAAAACTCCAGAGCCTTGTCCAGATCGTCGACTTCGAGAACGACGTGATTGATGCCTAAGGCGCGGGCTTTCTTTTCGGCTTGATCGCTCATGACATCCTCCTCGTATCGATGGAGATGAAAAGGTTATTTACAGTCACCTGGGAATCCAAACCTAGCATTTGAAGTGAGCGATTTCTATTCAAATCCCCGCTACGCCGAAGTGCGGCGCGTGTTTTTTCTTCTTGACGATGAAGTAGTAACTGCCCTATGGATGATTAAAATGTTATCGCTCTGGGCTTTGCCGTCTCAAAAGGCAAACCTTCTGTCCAAGGAGATCGTCATGAGGCGCTACGCTTTCGCTGTGCTTGGTGTATTTGTCGCAACGTTGATGGCGTTTCCAGTTCACGCGGCGGAGAAAAAGCCCTATTTGCTCGCTTATATTTCCGACTCTGCGAACGCCTCGCCGGCCTATTGGGTGGCCAAGGAGCGCGGCATCTTTAAGAAGCATGGCCTCGACATCGAACTGATCTACATCAGCGGCAGCACGCGCGGCGTGCAGAGTCTGATCGCCGGCGATGTCGCATTTGTCGGCGCAGTCGGCACCTCGGCGCTTTACGGCAAACTCGCCGGCGGTGATGTCGCCATCGTTAACAGCCTCACCAACACGCTGCCGTACTACATCATCGGCAGACAGGAGATTCGATCGCCGGAAGATCTTAAGGGACGTTCGGCAGCTATTCACATCCCTGGTACGGCTGCGGATTTTGCACTGCGCCTCGCGCTCAAGCAATTGAAAATGACTTTGAGCGACATCAAAGCCGTCACGATCGGTAGTGGTTCGGCGCGCGTCACGGCGGTGACGACCGGGCAACTGGACTGGACGGTTGGACAAGAAGCGGAACGATTGATGGGCGAGAAGAGCGGCCTTAAGGTCATTCTCGACATGGCGAAGCTAAAGATTCCTTTTCAACTGACCTGCACGGTCACCTCGCGCAAATTGATCCGAGAAAATCCCGACATGGTGCAGCGCTTGGTTCGAGCGATGGCCGAGACCGTCCATTACTACAAGAACAACAAAGAAGAAGTGCTCAAGGTGCTGCACAAATACACGCGCGGCCAGGACCGCACGGTACTGGAGAAATCCTATGCCGCTTATCGCGACCTACTGGTGGACGATACCTATCCGACAATCGAAGGTCTGCGCAATATTCTCGATATCCAGGCTGAGATCGAACCGAAAGCGGCTAAGGCCAAACCCGAGGATGTCCTCGACCTGCGTTTCGTCGACGATCTCAAGAAGAGCGGTTTTTTGGCGCAGCTTGGCGTAAAGAGTTAACGGCAATTGGAGGA
>JAERMN010000671.1 GCA_016844625.1 Deltaproteobacteria bacterium | reverse complement strand
AATCTAACTCTACGTTCGAAGGCGGCGCATACCGTGCGCTCGTGAGAGGAATTTGGGAATGCAGTTGATTACAGTAAAGATCGAAAAACCCAATGACATTAATTTTATTCTCGGCCAGAGCCACTTCATCAAAACCGTCGAAGACATCCACGAGGCGTTGGTCCAGACCGTGCCGGGAATTAAGTTCGGCCTCGCCTTCTGTGAATCCTCCGGCGAAATGCTGGTTCGTTGGAGCGGCACGGACGAAGCGATGATCGAACTGGCCAAGCGCAACGCGCAGGCGCTCGGCGCCGGCCACAGTTTTATTCTCTTAAAATGGTCGCCGAAGTCTGCCGCATCTTCTGCGCCACGGCCAACCCCGTTGAAGTCGTGATCGCCGAAACGGATCAGGGCCGCGGTATCATGGGCGTCGTCGACGGCGGCAAAAGCAAAGGCATCGAAGACGAGCAAGGCATCGCTTGGCGCAAAGCACTGCTCAGGAAGATCGGTTACAAACTTTAAATGAAATACTCGCGCGCGCTTTGGGTTTGGTGTTCCTTGGTCCCGGTGTGGCTGCTGGTTCTCGTCGGTCAATTGTTTTCGCCCTGGTTAGCGGCGCTAGCCTGGCGAAAGTTTTCCTCGCTTGAAGCGCGCGGGCGGCACAGTCTTCATTCGACTGTGCGGAGCTGAGCATCTCTATTCCTGCAAATTTCCTTTGGTCATCGCTGAGGTTCTTTGCATTCGTGCAAATAAATTTTTCAAAAACGGCGATTTTATGCTATCCAAAGCATGGCATCTCGGTTGCACTAGCTAAATTTGTGGTTGACCACGCTGCTGCCGCGTGGAACCGTTAATAGGGGTTTCCAAAGGGGGCGAGCATCCCCTTTGCGATATTTTAATAGGCGCGGGGTCAATACCCCGGCCGCGTAGTGTTTGTTTATGTGTTGAGCCGCGAAATCCGACTGTAAAAAAGGGAGGCGTCTATGGCCATGGTAAAAAAGATTCTCGCACCGACGGATTTTTCCGAGCTATCGGCCCAAGGCGTGCGTTACGCTTGTCAGTTGGCCAGGGATGTCGGCGCGCAGGTGATTGTCTTGAACGTCATCGTTCTGGATGAATCCAATACGACCAGCAAACGCGAGATGGAGCAGCACAAACAGCGGCTCGAAGAGTTTGTTGCCAAGACCGTGAGCCATCGGGCTGACTTGAAAATCCGCGAAGTCGTGGTCGCCGGCCAGCCCTACGGTGCCATCGTCGATTGGGGCGAAAACGAGAAGGTCGACCTGATCGTCATGTCTACCCATGGCCGCGGCGGCCTATCGCGCATGTTGATTGGCAGCGTCACGGACAAACTGCTGCGCGGCGCGACTTGTCCGGTCTTGGTGGTGCCGGCGCATGGCAAGAATTAGCGTGGTGCCGAGGAACCTCACTAACGCGCCACCGGTATCAGCATAGACCAGAGTGTTCTTTCCATTGAATCTCTCGCCGTTGTTCTTGGCCGAATTCCTGCAGAGGTGAAGCGCAAGTAGAAACTGACTGACGACTAAGCGACTGCACCGGGAGGTGTTATGGCGTCATTGCTGGCGGCGGCGATATTTTTTGTCGGCATTCACTTGCTGTTGGCCGGCACTGAATTACGTTGGCAGATTACGGCTAAGATCGGCGAGGAGGCATTTCAGTCAATCTTTGCCCTGCTCTCCTTGGGGGGTATCATCTGGTTGTGCCGCGCCTATGGCCAGGCCGAATACCTCGAGCTCTGGGGGCAGGTTCAGTCGATGCGATGGTTGGCATTGCTCGTGATGTTGCCGGCTTTCTTCTTGGCGGGTTTGGCCTTCACCTCGCCGAACCCGACGGCGGTGCGCGGCGGCGCCTGGCTCAAAGAGAGCGATCCGGCGAAAGGGATCGAGCGCATTACGCGCCATCCGTTTCTCTGGGGTGTGGTGCTCTGGTCGGTGACGCACTTGATTTACAACGGCGACCTCGGCTCCCTGGTGTTTTTTAGTTCGTTCTTGGTGCTGGCGCTGCGCGGGCCGTTTTCCATCGATCGCAAAAGAAAGCGAGCTCACGGCGCGGATTGGGAGCGATTCGCGGCGGTGACTTCCAATGTTCCGTTTGTGGCGATCGTGCAAGGGCGCAATAAGTTGTCCTTTCGCGAGATCGGTTGGTGGCGAATCGTTGTGATCGCGGTGCTCTACGCTGGATTCCTCCATCTACACAAATCCTTGTTCGGTGTTTCTCCGTTGCCGATGTGAACCTGTCTCACCAGTGGCAAAATTAATTGTTCCGGTCCGGGAGGTTCGGCGCTGGAATGTCGCTACATGGTCGGCAATCAGTTTCTCCTTTTGCAAGGTGACGACTTCGGTGGTTTTGGGATCTTTAGCTTCTCGGCTAAAGATTTCCCCCCACGCCGGCATCTTGGGATCCCCATGGCCACGAATCGTCCGGCGACCATCGATCGCTAAGATGACCAGTTCAGCCGGGAAGACTCCTTTGTTTGCTTTTCTTAGGATAGTCAAATCGGGGACCTTTACCTTCAAAAACGCGCTGACCGTGCCGTCGCCGCGGCCGTCTCGGCCGTGACAGGAGCTGCAGTATTGCACGTACATCTCTTTGCCCGAGTCGGCGGCAACACCTAGCGCGACGGATTGG
>JAERMN010000415.1 GCA_016844625.1 Deltaproteobacteria bacterium | reverse complement strand
TCGGAATATCTCCCGCAAAGGCGCAAAGGCCGCAAAGGTCGGAAAAATATGGTGAAGATGGTTTGTAATATTATCTATCCTTGCCCTCCGAACTTGGCGCGCTTTGCATCTTAGCGGGAGGAATATCCGAGTCCGAGGGTATTTGACTCCCGGAAAACTTGCGCAAGCCGCGCAAATTGTCAACTATAGTAGTACAAAGGTCACAAAGTAGGGAATTCGGATTCGGAGTATTAATCGCAAAAAACGCAAAGTACGCAAAGTATTCTCTGGCGCGCTGCGCGCCCTATGTGTTCTTTGTGCTCTTTGTGGTTAATTTTCTTAGACCCTCACTTCGTGCCTTCGTGGTGAAAATTAATATTGGAGCGAGCGATCGAGAGCGACGAACCCTATGAGGCTTATTCGGCAGCATACCGCGAAGTGAAAGGAAGGTAACCACCATGGCAGAGAAAGAACGAGTCCGAGAAAATTTGCGCGAGACGGAGGTTGACCCAAAACTTTATTACGATTACGAGGGGCGCTTTATCAAGCAGAAGCTTGAACGCGAGCGCATGGAGTTATTGCCGCGGGTGGTAAAGCCACCAATGTTCGCCAAAGGCGGCCATATCCTGGGCGACCTGCGCGTCTTCGAGCGCTTCACCGTGGCGCCGCTGAGCGCTTTGACCGCCAGCTTTATGGGCCTCAAAGCCGGCGAGCGCAGCGAGAAGGTCCGCCTCATTCCGTCGATGACCGCGTATATCCTCGAAGGCAGCGGCACTTGCGTGCAAGACGGCCAGAGTCACGCTTTCTCGGCGAACGACGTAGTCGTGATCCCGCCCTACACGACCCAGGAATTCATCGCCGATGGCAAGAGCGGTTTCCGCGCCTGGCTGCCGCAAGTGCGGCTCTGGCATGTGCTCGGTCTCCTCTGGCAGGAGCAGTTCGATTTCAAAACGATTCCCGAGGGCACTCTGCCGATCAAAGACGGCGCCGGACAGCTGGTCGGTTTTAAAGTGCCGCGCGGTTTGCTCGGCTTGGAAGAAGACATGGAAGTGCGCAAAGGCGCCGACGGCAAACGCGAGGCGGTATTCAAAGCAAGGCGCGACGTCAAGCAAGGCGCCACTGGAAAAACCAAGTACGATTGGTTCCTCGACCGGCTCGTGGAAGAGAATAACGTCGAAGCCAAAGGGCCGCGGGTGATCAGGGGCGCCGACACCAAATTGGAAAACACCCGGCAGGGCAAACTCAAATTCTACATCTCGCTGTGGACCGAAGTGGCGGCGCGGGCGATGGACTTGATGACCATGGAGATCGAAGCCAACGGCCACACCGGCAAACACCGCCATATCTTCGAAGAAATGATTTATGTGCAAGAAGGCAAAGGCTACGACATCCACGAGCAGACCAAATATCCGTGGGAAGCGGGCGATGTGATCTGCATCCCGCCGATGACGGCGCATCAGCATTTCAACGACGGCAGCGGTCCGGCGCGGCTGATCTCGAGCTGGTCGCGCCAGTTGTCCCATGAATTTCTCGGCGGCATCGAACATATCAGCGACGCGTCGAGTTGGCAGAAAACTTGAGTGTCATTGAAATCTCGGCGACGCACTAAAGAGTGATATCACCACGAAGGTCATGGTTCGACTGTGCTCACCATAGACTATGAGCACGAAGTTGTAGGGGCGGGTTTTAAACCCGCCCTTATCCGAAACTTCGTGTCCTTCGTGCCTTCGTGGTGATAACCTCTTCTGCCGATGGCACACACGGCTGATCAATCGCTGACGGAGGAACTTGGGCATGGCACAACTGCCGGTTGAACGGCTACCGAGCGCGGAGAGCGGGCGCAATCTCGCCTTTGTCGATCCGGTGATTCTTAAACAAGACGGCATCGCCGATGGCAGTGTGGTTGAATTGACCACGCAGCGGTCGCGCCGGCTATTGGCGCGGGTGGCGGCGCGGCCACAGGATGAAGGACGCGGCTGCGTGCGTTTGGACCGTTTTCAGATTCAATTTTTGAAACCCGATCTGCGCGAAAAAATCACGCTCAACTCGGTCAAGATCGAAGAAGCCAAGCGCTTGGTTTTGGAACCGATGGCGCCGCTCACCGGCAACCTGACGACGCTGGAGCGCGAGCTGCAAACCCGCTTCGTCGAGGAGAAGCAGTTGACGTGCAGCGGCATGGTGCTGTCGGTAAAGCTTTTCGAGTTTCCGCGCAACATTATTTTCCGCGTCATCTCCGCCGAGCCGGACCGTTCGTTCGTCACCGAAAATACCCGGGTAGTGCTGCGCACCAGCGCGCTGCGCGCCGGGGTGGCGGCGAACATGGTGACCTTCGACGATGTCGGTGGGCTGTCCGCCGAGATTGAGACAATCCGCGAGCTGGTCGAGTGTCCGATTCAGTTTCCGCAAGTCTACGAGCACTTGGGCATCGAAGCGCCGCGCGGCATTCTTTTCTACGGCCCGCCAGGAGTCGGCAAAACTTATTTAGCCAAAGCCATCGCCAACGAGATCGGCGCGCACTTTCTCTACGTCAACGGTCCCGAGCTGGTGAGCTCGGTGCACGGCGGCACCGAGGCCAATCTGCGCCGCGTCTTCGAAGAAGCGATGGAGCATAGCCCGTCGATCGTTATGATGGACGAGCTGGACGCGATCGCGCCGCGCCGCGGCGAGAGTGGCTCGCAGGCCGACGTGCGCATGGGGACGCAATTGCTTTCTCTCCTCGACGGTTTGATCAGCATGGAAGACGTGGTCGTCATCGGTACGACCAATCGAGTCGATTCGGTGGATCCGGCGCTGCGCCGACCGGGCCGCTTCGATCGCGAGATGTTCATCGCGCCGCCCAATGCCGAAGGGCGCTTGGAAATCCTCAACATCCACACCCGGCGCGTGCCGATGGATGAAGAGGCGATTGCATTTCTCCCCGAAGTGGCGCACCGCACGCACGGCTACGTTGGCGCCGACTTGATGGAACTCGTCCGCCAAGCCGGGCTCACTGCGCTGCGCGCCGCCGTCGGCCCAGGGTTCTCTTCGCTGCGCGGCGCCGGCAGTTTCGAACAGATCGTGGTTAAGAAAGACGATTTTGTCGCGGCGCTGGAGAAAACTTCGCCGTCGGCTTTGCGCGAGACTTTGTGGGTGACGCCCGATGTCGGTTGGAAAGATATCGGCGGCATGAAAGGCGTCATCGATCAGCTGCGCGAGGCGGTGGAAACACCGCTCATCTATCCCGACGCCTTCGCGCGTTTGGGGTTGCGCCGCTCACCGGGCATCTTGCTCTACGGCCCGCCGGGGACGGGCAAAACCATGGTCGCCAAAGCGCTGGCCCATGAGTGCGGTGCCAACTTCATTCCAGTCAACGGCCCGGAAATTTTCAGCATGTGGTTGGGCGAGTCGGAGCAAACCATCCGCGATGTATTTCAGATGGCGCGCCAGGTGCAGCCGACGGTGATTTTGTTCGATCAGGTCGACGCCATCGCGCCCAGGCGGCGCGGCGAAGCGGCCAACGCGACCACCGAACGAGTGGTCAATCAACTGCTCGCCGAGATGGACGGCCTGCGCGCGGCGAGCCAGGTGATTGTGCTCGCCGCCACCAACCGGCGCGATCTGCTCGATCCGGCGCTGCTCCGGCCGGGGCGATTGGGATTGGAAATATACGTCGGTCTGCCTGACTTAGAAGGCCGCAGGGAAATTCTCACAGTACTGCTGTCGAGCATTCCTGAAAAAGAAAAGCTCGAGCCGGCGATCGAAACCGCGGCGGAGCGTAGCGAAGGCTTCTCCGGCGCCGAGCTTTCGGCGATCTGCGAGAAAGCCAAATTGATCGCCCTGCGCGCCGGCAACTACCGCAAAGATATTTCACTATCACCGTCGCATCTGCTCGCCGCGCTAGAGCAAGTGCTGCAAGAACGCGCTAATGCCGAGAAGTCGGATTCGGAAATCACCACAAAGGGCACAAAGGTCACAAAG
>JAERMN010000414.1 GCA_016844625.1 Deltaproteobacteria bacterium | reverse complement strand
TGGTCTTGCTGGCGCCGAAGAAGCAGCGCTTTAACGCCGGCGACTTAGTCCAGCTCACGCTCGATCCCGCTCGTCTCAACGTTCGCCCGGTCTAATTTTCCATGCGAAGCGAACATGAACAGAGTTTACGGTAATACGACAAACCCGATCGTCATGCCCGCGAAAGCGGGCATCCAGGTTCGTTTGCCGTAGGGGCGGGTCGCGACCCGCCCTCCCGTGGATTCCCGTTTTCACGGGAATGACGGAAGGGGAGTTTTGCAGTTGGTTTGTAGCCGAGGGTTGTTCAATTTTTCATGAAAGCGTCTACCGACATACTTCCGCCGATGACCAGCCGTTTTCGCCTGCGGCCGATTCGCATCGCTGAGTTTTCGTTCCTGATCTTTCTCTTAGTCGTGATGGGCTTGCCATTGCTATTTTTGCTTTCCGGCAGCTTCAATCTCGCCGCGCCGGGCAAGCCGGCGGTCTATGGTTTGGATAATTGGGTGAGAGCGTTCACCGACGCCGGCACTCTGAGCGCGCTGTGGATGAGTTTTTTGCTCTCGGTGGTGCGCCTCATTCCCGCGATGATTCTTTCCGTGCTGTTCGCCTGGTTGATCGCGCGCACCGATATGCCCGGCGGTAAATTCATCGAGTCGGTCTGCTGGGCCGCTTACTTCGTGCCGGATTTTCCCCTGGTGTTGGCGTGGATTTTACTGCTCGATCCGAATTTTGGCTTGCTCAATACCATCGGCAAGAGCTTGCCCTATGTCGACGGCGCGCTGTTTAATCCGTATAGCTTCTGGGGCATCGTCTGGGTTCATACTTCCACCGGCGGGATTTGGTTCAAGGTGATGCTGCTGGTGCCGCTATTTCGCCGCTTGGGCGCGACCCTGGAAGAAGCAGCCCGGGTTGCCGGCGCCAATACGACGACCATGCTTTGGCGCATCACCCTGCCGGTGTTGGCGCCGATGATTCTCGCGGTGTCGGTATTGAGTTTCATCCGCGGCTTGCAATCGTTTAACACCGAGCTTTTGCTCGGCACGCCGGCGGGCCTCTACGTTTACTCGACAAAAATATACGATTTCCTCCAACGCGAACCGCGCGCCTATGGCGAGGCGACGGCGTTGGGCTCGGTGTTTTTGTTCGTGCTCGCGATCCTGTTGTATTTCTATTGGAAGCATCTCAGGGGCAACAAGAAGTTCACCGTCGTGACCGGTCAAGGTTACTCCACGTTGCGCGTCAAGCTCGGCAAATGGCGCAACGTCGCCTTTGCCGGCTGTCTGCTCTATGTGGTGGTGATGATGTTTTTGCCGCTCGCGTTCCTGGTAATCGGCTCGTTCATGCGGCGCTACGGGTTTTTCAACATCGCTTCGCCATTTACCGTCAATCACTGGCACAACATGCTTACCGATCCGATCTTTTTGGTCGCTTTGAAAAATAGCTTGATCATCGCCAGCGTCACCGCCATCGGCGGCATTTTACTTTATTCAGCGCTGGCCTATTTGCTCGTGTCGCGGCGCGCGAGGATTGCTCCGGCGCTCGAAAGTCTCAGCTGGATTCCCCATGTGCTGCCGGGTATTTTGCTCAGTTTGAGCGTGCTCTGGTTATTTCTCGCCACGCCGCTGCGCTTTTTTCTTTACGGCACGGTCTGGGGCATCGCCTTCGCGCTGATACTCGCCGACAGCCCGGTCACCACACAGGCCTTTAAAGCCGGCTTGATGCAACTGGGCGGAGACTTGGAAGAGTCGGCGCGGGTGAGCGGCGCGAGCTGGATGTACACTTACCGGCGCATTCTTTTGCCGTTGTTGGCGCCCATCGCGGCCGCCGTCGGCTTGATGAATTTCGGCAGCGCCTTGACCAGCATCAGCACTCCCGTGCTACTCTACAGTCATGACTCGCGGCCGCTGGCGATTTTATTGCTGGAATACAGTTTCACCGGCGAGCTCGAACGGGCCGCGGCGCTGGGGCTGCTGATCACTTTGATCATCGGCGCGATGATGCTGATCGGCAGAAAATTTGGCTTGAAGCTTTCGGGCAACGATTAACGCAAGACACAATGAGAACTTTGCGGAGGATAATTCAGATGGAACGAATACTCATGTTCCTGCTCGTGTTGGTGTTCGGAGGAATCAATGCCACGTGGGCGCAGACCAAGGCAAGCGACAAAGAATGGGCCGCCGTCGTCGAGGCGGCGAAGAAAGAAGGCAAAGTGGTCGTCGCCGGCTCGCCCGATCCGGTCATGCGCAACGAAGTGATTCCAAAATTCACCGCGCGTTACGGCATACCTGTCGAATTTGTCGCCGGCCGTTCGAGTCAGATCGTTTCGCGGGTCGAGACTGAACGGGCTTCGGGCATCTACAGCATGGACGTTTATCTTGCCGGCCCCGACACCACAGCCAACACACTTTACAATGACAAGTTGACCGATCCGCTCAAGCCCCTGCTCGTCATGCCCGAAGTGATCGACGGATCAAAGTGGAAGAGCGGCAAAGTATGGTTCGCTGATCCGCAGGAACAGTTTGTCGTGCGCGCTTTTAGTAGCGTGGCGTCGTTGCTCTTCATTAATACCGATCAAGTGAAACCGGATGAGATGCGCCATATTAAAGATTTGCTCAATCCCAAATGGCGCGGCAAGATTTCCGCCGAAGATCCGACCACCACGGGAGCCGGATCCAATCTGGCGGCACGGTTCTATAACCAGATCGGCGAAGAATACGTCAAGAATCTCTATATTGAGCAAAAGGTGGTGCGCACTCGAGACCGGCGCCAAATGTCGGACTGGTTGGCGCGCGGCACGCAACCGATTTGTCTCAATTGCCGTGAAGATGACGTCCGGCCGTTGATCAAAGACGGGTTTAAAATTCTGGAAATTTTCGAATTGAACGGCATTCCCAGTACGATCAACGGCTCGCCCTGGATGCTGACGCTGGCCAACAAAGCGCCGCACCCGAAGGCGGCGCAGGTGTTCGCCAATTGGATTCTTTCCAAGGAGGGATTGGAGACTTACGCCAAGGGTTACGGCTCGGCGACGCTACGCACGGACATCGATGAGTCCTATCTCAATCCCGGCAATCTGCCGAAGAAAGGCGTGAAGTATTTCGACGATACCGACTGGAAATGGATCGTCGGCGGGCGCCACGAAAACCGCGAGAAGGCTTGGAAGATTTTAAAGGCGGCGAAGCAATAATCGCCGTTCAAGTCGTTCAAAACGTTCAAAACGTTCCAGTCGTTTCGAAACCACGGAAACGATTTAGAAGAGACCTGTCCGGGTCTTAAACGGTTTGAACTACTTGAACGGCTTGAACGTTTTGAACTATCGATCTTAATAGCGAGAAAGGTAAAAACATCATGGCAAAGAAAATTAAGATTCACTATCGGGCGCCGAGTCATGTGCCGCTGTGGAAGGTGATGGAGGCGGGCGGCTTTCTAGCGAAGCATGGATTGGAGATGGACATGGGTTCACTCGAAGGGCAGCGCAAGCAAGCCACCGAAGGATTGAAAACCGGCGCCCTCGACGTGGTGTCGGGCAATCATCACAATCTATACGCGTTCAAAGCGCTGCACGGCGACCCGTATGTCCACATCGCCCAGAGCAATAACTCTTGGCGGGAAAATTTTCTGGTGTGCGGCAAGGGTATTGACGGCTTGAAAGATCTCAAGGGCAAGAAAGTGGCCATGGACGACTACGACGGCCACACGGGTCTGAACGTCTGGCTCTATTTGAGACTCAACGGCCTGGAAGAAGGACGCGATGTCGAACTGGTGACCGATCCGGTTAAAGGCGCTGACCGCGCCAAGGGCGTGATGGAGGGTAAATACGACGCGACTTTTATCCGCGCCGTTGATAGACTTCGCGCGCTCAAGTTCGGCGCCAAGATCGTCGAAGTGACGCCGATGGCGATGATCGAAGGGGTGACGTTGACGACGACCACCACCTACGTGAAAAATCATGAAGAGGAA
>JAERMN010000413.1 GCA_016844625.1 Deltaproteobacteria bacterium | reverse complement strand
GAAAACTCTCAAGTATCGTAATATGAGGTGAGATCATGCCATTGGACGAAGCTTCGGCAAAACGTTACGCACGCAAGTCGGCGTTTTTAGAATTTTGTGAGAAAGATGGCCTGTCAGTGCTGACCGGTTTCGGCATCGACGATCTCAAAACTGCGCCGTTGAAGCACTGGGAACGTCTAGGCGGGCCGGCGGCGTATTGCCATCTCGAAGGCTCGCAAGGATTCGTCGGCGTCTTTATCGCGGAGATCGCGCCGGGGAAGAGTTTAAAACCGTTTCGCCATATGTATGAAGAGCAGGTATTGATTCTCGCCGGGCGCGGCGCGACGCAATTTTGGCGCGACGCCAGCAGCGATCCGATCACCCTCGAATGGCAGGCCGGCAGTCTGTTTTCTCCGCCGCTAAACGTCAAGCATCAGCACCACAACGGCTCGGCGACGGAAGCGGTGCGCTTGGCCACGGCGAATAATCTACCGTTAATCATGAACGTGTATAAGTCGCCGGACTTCGTTTTCAACGTGCCTTATGAATTCACCGACCGTTTCACTGGGCAAAAGGATTTTTTCAACGGCGATTTCAAACCCGGTGAGGAAGAGGACCGGGTGGTGAATTTCATTCCCGATCTGAATGCGGTCACGCTCGATCCCCATCCCGAGCGGGGCATCGGTTTTAGCCGTCTGGGAATTCATTTGTCCGGTAACTCCATGGTCGGCCATATCATGGCGGTCGAGTCCGGGACCTATAAGAAAGCGCACCGCCACGGTCCCGGCGCGCAAGTGATCGTCATTGCCGGCACGGGCTATTCGCTGATGTGGTATCCCGGCAAAGAAAAAGAAATGGTGCGAATCGATTGGCAGCCGGGAAGTTTACTAGTGCCACCCGAAGGTTGGTACCATCATCACTTCACGGTCAGCAAAGAACCAGCACGCCACTTGGCGCTCAGGCGCGGCCTGCGTCTGGTCGGTCATCCCTGGCGGCCAAATTTAAGCGAGCACGAAGGCGGGCACTTACTCGAACACGAGGACGAGCCGCCGGAAATTCGCGCCGTGTATGAAGCCGAGATGAAAAAAGCCGGCGTGCCATTTCGCATGCCGCCGGTGCAGCGGCGCGGGTAAGTCTCCATTAGATTAAACGAAACCACTTCGCGGGCGGGGATTTTACCCCGCCGGCAATTAAAATATCGCAAAGTTGAGGCTCGTCCCCTTTGGAAACCCCAGAAAATTGTTCCCGCCTCAATAGCCGGGATTAACATAGAATCGACTCACCGCGGTCAATATCCCAATGGTATCTCTTGACCGTCATGGCTTACTCGATTAGTCTTGCTCCCGTGTCGGCCAGGGAAACGATCGCAGACTTCATTCGCCATTCGTTTTCGATGAGGCGAATTCTTTTACCCTTCTTACTGTTATTTGTTTTCTGCCCGGAGCCCGCTCAATCGGTGCCCGATGATTTTCTGCCGTCGGTAACGCCCCGCTTTGCCAACATCAAAGCGGTCAGATCCATCAGCCCCGTCAGAGGGGAAAAATCGGACGCTCTCAAGTTTGCTCTCGCAATCGGTGGCGTCCCGTTTACCGCAGTGTTTCGGCGGTTTTTTGTCCTCGTCGATCCGTCCCATAATCCGGTGCAACGATACTTTGCCGGTCTTCGCCCCGTTCGGGCGCCACCTCGCCAGGCGCACTCGTGCGCATTCAGCGATTCTTCGAAGCAATTAATTCGACGTTCTACCTGCGTCTGACGCCGCCACTAGGGGGAGAGATTCAGCGCAGGGGACCGGCGTTGGTTTCAGAGGTTCTCAATGAACGAATTCGGACGCGGTGTCGGATACGACCTGCTTGCCGCCGAAGCGATTTTTGGCAATAGCCGGCATCAGGGCGGGATATCCGCGGAAAAAGAATTGATGCTGGCGATCCTTGCCGACGCTATCGATTGCCTATGGAAATATTCACGCGCTCAAGACGGGCGCTCTGCGCGTTTATTTCGCGACGCGCATCATTGGCTTTTTGCCAACGATCCGAAAGAGACGTTTTCATTTCTCAACGTATGTGACGCTTTGAGCTTGGAACCGTCGTATATCAGGCGCGGCATCGTCGATGGCGTGGAAAAGCGGCGTGGCACAAGGGCGCAAGATGTCGACACTCGGAAAACCCGCCTACGCAAAATGCATCGTAGTTTTAAGAGCGGGGTGCGCCACAAAGTGCGCCCACGCACACTCAAGGCTTAGGGCTCGCCGCAGAAGCGGACGGTGTTATCATAAAGAATGTTGCGCTTTTGCAGCTCGGATAAGTCCGCTCGTTCAAGGATTTCACTGGCCGCGTTGTCGCGGCCTTCGCCATGCGGATAGTCCGACGAAAATAGAATATGATCGGCGCCAACCAGCGCGATTTCCTGCAAGAGCAAGGGGTCGTCGGCTTCAGGCGCGATAAAGAATCGTCCCGACTGGAGATATTCTTCGATGGCTTTTTCAGGCAGCCTGCCCATGGCGCGTACCGTCGGGTCGCTGCGATAACTCGGCAGGTAATGACCCAAGCGACCGACGACGTAAAACAACCACTCGGCGCCAAACTCTAAGAACGCGACTTTCAAATTCTGATAGCGGTCGAGCATGCCTTGGGCGACGATGGCGACAAATCCCAACTGCGCCGGCATGCCCATGGCGATGACGTGCGCTTCCAGCCGCGTCTCCACCAATTGATCGAACGGTGGGTAGCTTCGACCCATGTGGACGCACAGGGGCAAACCTGTGCGCGCGAACTCATCCCAGATCGGGGTAAAACTTTTGTGCGATAAAAGCCGCTCGCCTGCGGTGCCAAACACCACGGCGGCGCTGGCGCCAAGCGCCTGCATTTCGCCTAGGGCGGCGATCGCTTCCCCGGTATCGCGCAGCGGCAACAAGCCGGCCCATTTCAGCCGTTGCGAATTTGCCTGGCATTGCCGGCCGGCGTAACGGTTATAAGCGCGAAACATCGCCGCTTCAAAAAATCCATCACTACCCATGCAAGCGTAAAGGCTGGAGGGGAAGAGCAGTTGCGAGTCGATCCCGAGCGCGTCCAAATCGCTGAGTCGCTGCTGTGGCTCGGACAAGTCCAGCGATCCGTAAGTATCTTGCGGCGCGCCGAACTCGGGCATGACTGTCGTCGGCGTATTGGCGCCTTGGGCACCGGGACCGTAGGCATGGGGCTCCATGCGGCCTTCGATGAGCCAACCCGTGCGCCGTATGCCCGCGCCGGCGCTGTCGGCAATTTCTACTGGCCTGGGCCGCCGCGTCGCGTACTCTTTCGGCAGATCCTGCCACGCTTTCGAGCTCATCATCACATGGGCGTCAGCATCGAATATTTTATAGCCTTTAATCATCTCTGTTCTCCAAGGGCGCAATGCGTAGCGCGGCGAAAGAATATATTCACCACGAAGGACACGAAGCATGCCCTGAGCAAAGCCGAAGGGAGCGCGAAGGTCAGAATTTTAATTATCCGAACCCTTCGTGTCCTTCGTGCTCTTGGTGGTGAGTGTGTCGGGTGCGCTTGCGCACCATCGAGCGAAGGGTGCGCACAGCGCACCCGACAAAATTTCGCGCTGAACCTTTCGGGTTAAACACCGTTCTTCTTATCCACCTTTGCGCCTTGGCGTCCCTTCGATAAACTCAGGACATGCTTTGTGGGAGATATGCCGGTTTTTGGTTGCGGCTCTGCCGCGCTAGGACAATTGAGAGAAAACGCCGCATCGATGTAGGGGCAGGCCTACGTGCCTGCCCTCCGAACTTTGTTTATATTAATTCCGTTTTCCATTTTTCCATCATTTTCTGCTTGAGTGCTGCGCTGAGCGCGTTGACCGGTGGAAAACGATCGCGCCAGGCGTAGGGTCGGCAGGCGTTGAGAATCGCCCGGCTGTTGACGAAGTTGCCGGCGTCGCGTTGGTCGGGGTGCATGGCCGGATCGAGCGGCGTGCTCCAACAGCCGTCG
>JAERMN010000412.1 GCA_016844625.1 Deltaproteobacteria bacterium | reverse complement strand
TGGTGGAGCCGATGGGAATCGAACCCACGACCTCTTGAATGCCATTCAAGCGCTCTCCCAACTGAGCTACGGCCCCACGCGAGGAAGGATTGAGTGAAAATTGCTGAGGTAAAAGTAGAAAACGCCGCGGCAAAAGTCAAACTCAATAAACTAATCAGCGGCAAAGACGTCCCGAGCCTCAGCACTATTTACTCACCACTTAAACCGCCCCGCACCATCTCTTCCGCATGCCGACGCGTTTGCTCGGTGATCTTAACGCCACCCAACATGCGCGCCACTTCGGCGACGCGCTCTTTGTCCTTGAGCCGCTGCACCCTGGTAAATGTCCGCCCCTTCTCGACTTCTTTCTGCACGACGAAATGACCGTCGGCCATGGCGGCGATCTGCGGTAGATGCGTCACGCTAATCACCTGATGGTGCGCCGCGACTTGTTTGAGCTTCTTGCCGACGATCTCGGCGACTTTGCCGCCGACGCCGGCATCGACTTCGTCGAAGAGCAGGGTTGAGACCACTCCGGGCGTCAAGACCAGCGATTTGAGCGCCAGCATCATACGCGAGAGCTCCCCGCCAGAAGCGATCTTGGCGAGCGGTTTTACCGGCTCACCAGGATTGGGTGAAAAGTAATATTCCACTTGATCGACGCCGCGCTCGGTAAGTTTTTTGCCCGCGATAAAAAATGGCGGCTGATCGGCTTTGTCGTCTTGGAGTAAGAATCGCACTTCGAACGTGGTCTCGGCCATGCCCAAGCCGCGGACTTCTTTTTCCATCTCGCGTTTAAGCTTTTTCGCCGCCCGCTGCCGGTCATTGGAAAGCTTTTCGGCGAAATCCCAAGCCGATAGGCGTGCAGCTGCAAATTCCTTTTCTAAGGTGGTGATCCGCTCTCCGCCCTGGTCCAAGCTCGCCAAACTATTTTCAAATTCACCACGCAAGCGGAGCAGATCATCGAAATTGGCGTTGTATTTGCGCTTCAACCGTTGGATTTCCGCCAAACGATCTTCCAGTTGTTCCAATGCTCGCGGATCGAAATGGGTATGGCTGGAGTAACGGCGTAATTGCGCCGCCGCTTCCTGCAGCTGAGCTAAAGAAGAATCGATCAACTCCAAAGTCGGCTGCAACTTCGCATCGATCGCCGCCAACTCGCGGAGCCTCACGGCGTATTTCCCTAAGCGCCCGACTAACGCGGCGTCCCCTTCGTACAAGAGTTCGTCACCCTCGCGGCTCCCTTGGTGCAACTTCTCGGCGTGGGCCAAGATGTTCTTGCGCGCCTTCAGTTCCTCCTCCTCGCCGGCTTGCAAACTCGCCCGCACGATCTCCTCGGTTTGAGCTTCGAGCAAAGCTCTTTCCCGGCGCCGATTTTCCAACAACTTACGGCTGGTGTTAAGCTCATTCCACGCGCTAGAGATTTTGTTGAACTGCTCGCGCATGGACTTGCCAGTGTCGGCCAAGTCGGCGAAAGCATCGAGCAAGTTCAAATGAGTTTCCGGCTGCAGCAAGGTGTGGTGCTCATGCTGGCCGTAGATGTGGACCAGCGAACCGCCAATATCGGCGAGAACAGTGAGCGGACAAAGACTGCCGTTGAGATAGATACGATTTTTACCTGAACGATTGAGGATGCGTTTGATGACTAACTCGCCTTCGGCCGCGAATCCCGCCTCGGCGAGCTTCGCTTCGATCGCTGCCGGCAGACTATCGAAGAGCGCTTCCACGGTCGCTTCATCTTCCTTGTGGCGGATGATATCCGAACTGCCGCGCTCGCCGGAGACCAGCCCTAGGGCGTTTAGAATAATCGATTTACCCGCGCCGGTCTCGCCGGTGATGATGTTCAACCCCGCCCCTAAGTCGAGAACCACTTCATCGATGACCGCAAAGTTCTTAATCCGAAGCTCGCGCAACATAGGCTGCTAGCGCTCACCCCATTTCAGTTTTTCCCGAAGAATTTCGTAGTAGCTGCGCGATGGCAACTTGATCAGCGACACCGGCATGCCGTAGTCGCGCGCTTCGACTTGATCGCCGTTGTGTAGCCGTATCCCCTGCTGGCCATCGGGGCTAAAGAAAACCGTATCGCCAAAGGAGCGCAAGGTCACGCGGATCACCGCATTACTCGGCACGACAATGGGCCGGTTGGTCAGCGTGTGAGGACAGATCGGCGAGAGAACAATGGCGCCAAGCGTCGGTTCGAGAATCGGCCCCGCCGCGGCCAAAGAATAAGCGGTAGAACCCGTCGGCGTGGAAATAATCAGACCGTCAGCGCGGTAGGTGCAAAGATAATCGTCGCCGACATGGGTTTCCAGATCGATGATGCGGCTGCGCGCGCCCTTGGCGATCACCGCGTCGTTGAGGATTCGGAACTTGCGCGTGCGGCCTTGCTTGCTGATGACCCGTACCTGCAACGTCATACGCGGCTCGACTTCGTAATCGCCGTCGAGAGTCTTGCTCAGCACCGCTTCTAGCTCGCCGACTGCGACTTCGGTGATAAATCCCAAACCGCCAAGATTGACGCCCAGGATTGGCACCTCGGGGCGAATCACTAACGGTGCGATGTTGAGCAGTGTGCCGTCACCGCCCAGCGAAATAATCAGATCGGCCTCCGCCGCCATCTCTTTCTTGCTGCACGAGCGCGCGCCGCGGTGAACAAGACCATTCTCCACGCAAACTTTCTTGCCGCGCTTCTTAAGCCATGGAATGAGCCAGCGCACCATTTGCGCAGCCTTGGGCTCGTGATATTTGGCAACTAATCCAACAGTTCGGATCATCGATGAATCACTCCGCCGCGACATTACCACAGGAGTAAACAAAATGCCCACGACGGCAGAGCAGTTGAATCTAAGAGGGCGGGTTTCAAACCCACCCCATGTCAAATTCTTTTTTGCGCCCTTTGCGCTCTTTGCGGTCAAATTTCCGAATCCGAAAGAGGGCCGGTCGCGACAGTTGCTACATTATGACCCGTGTACCCTTTGGGGCTAATTCCTAATTAGACAACCAGACGGCGTAGGCGCGAGCTCAGGTAATCGACGAGCATCACGAGCGCGATGAGCACCAGCACGATGGCCGCTGCTTCTTGATATTGGAAAGTGCGAAAGCTGGTATTCATCAAGTAACCGATGCCGCCGGCGCCGATCAAGCCCAAAACCGAAGCCGCGCGAATGTTGGTTTCGAAGCGGTAAAGCGTGAATGAAATGAGATCGGGCAAGATCTGCGGCAGCACGGCGAAGGAAAGAATTTGCGAATAGCCGGCGCCGGTGGCACGGATCGCTTCGACCACACCCTCGTCAATATTCTCGACCGACTCAGATAATAATTTACCCAGAACCGTCGCCGTGTGAATCGCCAAAGCCATAGTCCCAGCGAAAGCGCCCAGGCCCACGGCCGCAACGAATAGTAATCCGAGCGCCAAATCCGGGATCGTGCGCACCAGATTCAGCACCGTGCGCACGGCGTGGTAGACCAACGGATGCGGCGTAGTATTGCGCGCCGCGAGAAAGCCCAGAGGAAACGCCGCGAGTAACGCCAGAAAAGTACCCGCCAAGGCCATCTGCACGGTTTCCAAAGTTGCGCCGACCACGGTCTGGGGAAAAGTGTTGTCCCACCAACGCTGGCGCGCCCGCGCTTCGGCCGCACCGACCGACAAAGGCAAAATCAACTCGGGCAAAGACAAATTCTCCGGAAAATAATAATTCTTCGCCTCAGTGATGCGAGCAAAATCCGGCGGCAGCATCCGACTCAGAGTGTGAAAAATCTGCGGCACACCTTCGATCAACTCGCCAGGTCTAATCTTTGCCCCTTGAAACGACCAGGCGAGGATCACAAGCAAAACGCCAGCAACGATAAGACTACGCCCACGTTTGAGTGGCCGCGTCGGCGCTTCGGCAAAAATGTCGCGCTCCAATTCCAATATCTCACCTGACGGAAAAATCATCGTTCACTGCTAAATGGCGCACAATCCGCGGCACAGC
>JAERMN010000055.1 GCA_016844625.1 Deltaproteobacteria bacterium | reverse complement strand
CACGAAGGACAGAGTTGTGTCGCGCGTTTTCCGGTGACCTGTGACAGTCGAATACGGAGAATGACTCGCGCCAAGGCGCCAAGCACGCCAAGTTCGGAAGGGAAAGATAGTTACTCTTACGAAAGATCTTCATCAATTTTCTCCGACCTTTGCGGCCTTGGCGTCCCTTCGACGTTGCTCAGGGCATGCTTTGCGGGAGATATTCCGAGTTTCGGTTGCGGCTCTGCCGCGCTAGCGTCTGTGCGATTAGAATTCCTAAATCTTATAGAAGCGCCGCGCGTTCTCACCCAAAATCGCCGCTTTGTGCTCTTCCTGCAAATCTTTTCGCGCGACGATCTCGTCAATTTCTTCCAAACAGTTGTCGAGCGAGATCTCATGCGGGAAGTCGGAGGCGAACATGAACGGCTGTGGGCCGACGCGCTCGATGGCGTAGGCCAGCGCCTTCTCGTTGCCTTCGCAGCTACAGAACAGTCTGCCGCTGGTGAAGTAATCCTCTGGTTTTCTTTTGATGCGCAGGCCGCCGTATTCTTGTTCCCTTGCCAGACGGTCGAGAACCATGGGAATCCAGCAGGTGCCGCCTTCCAAGAAGCCGACGCGGAGCGTGGGAAATTCGTCAAACACGCCGTCGACGATCATACCCGTGGCGGCAATGGCGAGCGGCACCGGCATACCGAGCGCCCGGGTGGCAGGAAAGACTGTGTAGGTGTTAAAGCCGAGATCGCCATAGCAGCCGCCGTGGACGGCCAAAGCGCAGTCGAGCTTGGCCGCTTCTTCGTACACGGGCCAGAAATGCGTCGCGCTTAAGTGCGGCGTGAGGCCGTTCGACGGCAGCATCGCGCCGACCATGCCGAGGTCTTTGACGGCACGGCGCAATTCCGTCACCGCGGCGGGAACATCTTGCAGCGGAATCAAGGCGATGCCTTTGAGGCGCGAATTGTATTTCAAATACTTCGCGCAGAGCCAGTCGTTGTATGCTTTCGCGTAAGCGATCGCCCAAGGCGAAAAAGCAACCTGACCGTAGGCGAGACCTTCGGTCGGGAAGAGCGCGCTGAATTCCAGACCCATCTTGTCGAGAAACTGCAGCCACTTTTCCGGTCCGACGCTGGAGTCGAATGTCCCAGGTTTGCGCTCTTCTAAACGCGGTGTGTGGAAGCGGTCCAAACTGGGCAAGATCCGCCGTGGATTCATGTGGCCGGTGGTCTTAAAGGGCTCACCCACCAGTCTGATGATTTCATCGGTGTTCTCCATCACGTGGCCGTCGCAATCGACATATTGGTTCGGCATCGATGCACCTCAAACTGCCAAAGTATTACTGCTCAGTTGAATAGTGAACGGAGGTGCCGCTTGTCAACAGAAAAAGTCATGGTCGCGCTCTTGACGTCCTGAGCTTGTGAAGCGTATTCAGCATTCAACAGCCAATTGTCGCGGAGGTGATCATGCCTTACACAGCTAAAGGGAGAAGCAAAGATTTTCCCGTGTTCGATTGTGATAGCCATATCTACGAGCCGCCGGAGGTTTGGGACAAGTATATTCCGCAGAACAACCGCGACTTCGCCAAGACGCATTTCTACCGCGATGCGGACCGATTATTTCTCGTGCGCAACTCGCGCATCAGCTTTCGCGATCCCGACAAGTGGAAATATCCCGGCGAGACTTGGCATCCGGGGTTGACGAAGAAAATCATTGGCGAGACTCAGCCAGGTACCAAGGATTGGGACGAAACCATCGGCCGCAACCGAAGCGCGCGCGATCCCTACGCGCGGCTCAAGGACATGGACGCTTCGGGCATCGATCAAGTAATGATTTTCCCGTCGACATTCGTCTATTTGCCATTGGTTGAGAATGCCGACGCGGCTTATATCTGCGCCCGGGCCTATAACGACTGGGCGTACGATTACTGTAGCGCCGACAAGAAGCGGCTCTTTCCCGCTGCGGTGTTGCCGACGCAAAATGTCGATTACGCCATCGAAGAGCTGCGCCGCGTGGCCAAGCGCGGTTTCAAGTCAGCCTTGGTGCGGCCGATCATCGCCCAGGGCAAGTATCCGACCTTTCCCGAGTACGATCCACTGTGGCGCGAGTTCGAAGAACTTGGCGTAGTCTTAGGCATGCACACTTTCCCATCGCGCGGCGAGGCCATGTCGCCTGAACTGGACCGGCGCATGGGCGCCAACCGCAAGCGACTCTTCTCAGACGAAGACGTTCTGGTCTACTCGCCGGGCCAGTTCGTCGCCAACATTATGCAAATCATGGGCTCAAAGCAGGCAGGCGACGCAGCGTACGGTTTTATCGCCGAGGCGATGACTTGGACTGGCGTGGTGCTGATGACCGGTTGGTTAGAAAAGTTTCCCCGTCTGAAAGTAGCGATCCTGGAGTCCAACTCCAGCTGGTTGCCGCTAGTTTTGGAAAAAGCACAAACCTATCTCGACCTGTATAAGCATACCGGCGAAAAAATCGGCGATCCGCACGAAGTGTTTTACAAACACTGCTTTATCGCTTTTGAAAGTGACGAGATGATCACCCTGCGATTGTGGGATCTGTACGAAAACATCGCGCTCTGGTCATCCGACATGCCGCATCTCGACGCGTCCGATGTTTGGGAAGCACTCGACCATTTGGAGAAATACAAAGTCCCCCGGAGCGCGCGAGAAAAAATGCTTGGCGGCAACGCGCGCCGGCTTTACGGCATCGAGCCTGAGCTAGCGGTGACCAAGGCTCCTGATGAGTACCAACCGCAGACGATGTCGCGCTACGTGTAAAGGAGGAGTTAGCGGGGTAAGCAAAGTTGACAAGCCATTATTCACCACGAAGGGCACGAAGAGCACGAAGGTTAAGAAATTAGATTTCCGAACCCATCTTGTCCTTCGTGCCTCCTTCGAAAATTCGGGGCTGAGTGTGGATGTGGAGGGAAATCCCCCCATTTTCATCCTCTGTGGGCGAGCGTAAGCTCATGACACACTTCGTGGGAGGTATCAGACGCCCTCACTGCACCAAGACTTCGTCGACTTTGTCGACTTCCTTCAACCGGACGTCGACGTTGCCGCCGGTTTTTAAATTAATCTTCTTGCCGACATAATTGGCCGCGATGGGCAGTTCTCGCCCGCCGCGGTCGACCATCACGGCCAGATGAATCATGCGCGGCCGGCCCAGATCGATCAGATGATCGACCGCGGCGCGCACGGTGCGGCCAGTATTCAATACGTCGTCGAACAGGACGACGATCTTATTGGCGATATCGAAGGGGATGCGCGTGTGATCGATGGTACCGCCGGGCAGGAGCGCGTTTAGATCGTCGCGATAAAGCGTGATGTCCATCTCGCCGATGGGGATCTCTCTGCCATGTCGCTTCTTGATGATCGCGGCGAGCCGCTTGGCCACGTAAGGGCCGCGGGTGCGGATGCCGATGAAGACGACTTGTTCGAGTGTGCCGTATTCTTTCGCCATCTCTCGGGCGAAGCGCTCGAAGATTCCTTTTACCTGCGCAGCACTCAGAATGCGTTTTTTCTTTGTTTTGTTATTTGGTTTCGCCATCAACGCTCCGAAATGAGTATGACCGTGGGTTTACAAGCTGTTCAAAAAGAACTCAGAGGCGAGGCGCACGATGGATCGACCCTTCGGCCTCGCTCCGGACAAGCTCCCCATCTGCCCCTGAAATTTAGGAGAAATGACACTGTATCCTCCATCCTCGGTTTTCCAAAGACTCATTTTCTTAGCCCTTCGTCCTGAGCTTCGTCGAAGGATGAGGATTTTTCAACAGCTTGTTAGAATTGTTCATTGGCGACCCTAATCATGGTTTCCATTAGCAATTGGGTGCCGAGGCCGATGTCGTCGGGGTCGGTCCATTCCAGTGGATTGTGACTGATGCCGCGTTGGCTCGGAATAAAGATCATCGCCGCCGGTGTGATCTTGGCCATCTGCATGGCGTCATGACCGGCACCGGACGGCATGATCTCGTAGACGACTTGTTTCTCGTCGCAAATTTCTTTTGTCACGCGCAGCAAACGCTTGTCGAGCGGCACGGGATCTTCTTCACGAATCGTGAGAACTTCGACGCTGATGGCGCGCTTGCGCGCGATTTGTTGAGCTTGCTTGGTCACCATGCGCGAGACGCGCGCTTTGGACTGCGCCGATGTGCTGCGAATATCGACCGAGAGTTCCGCGCGGCCGGGCACGGCGTTGATCACGCCCGGTTCGATTTTCAGCGCGCCGACGGTGCCGACGACGCGGCCTTTGGCCATAGGCGAAAACTTGCGGCAAGTCTTCTCGATGAATTCGATCAGCTGTGCCGAAGCGACCAGCGCGTCTTTGCGCATTTCCATCGGCGTCGTGCCGGAGTGATCGGCCTGACCCGTGAAAATAATTCTAAACCGGCTCGGCGCGGCGATGGCGGTGACCAGGCCGATTCTCTTGCCGATGGCTTCGAGAATCGGGCCCTGCTCGATGTGCAGTTCGAAGTAGGCCTTGAGACTTTTCGGATTGCGCGTGAGTCCGCGTAGGCGCTTTGGCGAAATGCCGAGGCTTAAAAGAACGTCGGCGAGTTTGGTCCCTTGGGCATCGACCGCGTTGGCGAGATCTCTCGGATGGACTTCGCCCGCAACCAGGCTGCTGCCGAGCGTCGAGAAACCGAACCGGCTCGACTCTTCACCGACGAAGCAGACCACTTCGAGCGGCGAGCGTGTAGCGATTCTGTTTTCACGTATGGTCCGAATCGCTTCGAGCGCACCGATGACGCCTACCGGTCCGTCGTACTTGCCGCCGTGAATTACTGTGTCCAGATGTGAACCCGCGAGAACCGCCGGCGCCTTCGGATCGCTGCCGTCCAAGCGACCGAAGATGTTGCCGATGCCGTCGATATGAATTTTTAATTCAGCCTGGCGCATCAAATGGATCAGCACCTGCCGGCTGCGCAGCTCTTTGACCGAGAAAACCAGACGGGTCACCGCCCCACGGTTGCCGATGCCGATGCGCCCGATGGCGTTCAGGTCGCGCATGAGGCGGCGCTGGTTGATGATAGGCAAGGTGGAAGGACGGTGTGGCGCCGCAGGGGACATGCGTTTCATTAGGGCACAGTTTATCAGTTTACGACGCGCCTGAGAATCTATAATTGCGCGCTCTAGACTGGACCGGGGGCAAGGTTATCGGGGACACTCTGGTTTTTGCGGCAATTTTTGCACTCAAAAGCGCTACTATCGTAAAGTTGAAGGAGTTCGTAAATAAGCCGAGCCAACCATTTGCTCCGCGATTCGTATAGCTAAGTGCGGCGATAAGTGAAACAATGCTCGCATTAGCAATCGAACCGGACAAACATCGATGATGTCGGCGATCTGGAACGGTTAGTGCATCCGCAAAAACCTACGATCGTAGAAAAGAAAGTCGGGCGTAACGAACCCTGCTTATGTGGAAGCGGAAAAAAATCTAAGCACTGTTGTGGCAAGTAGCAATGTAGCGGCACGAATGAGGCGGTAAATATTGGCGGGTGGCGCGAGGTTATACGCAAAACCTATCAACCCCAGTCATAAGGAGTGACGAGTATGAGTAAAGGCAAGGACACTAAGAAGCAAGAGAAGAAGAAACCACTCAAGACTTTGATGGAAAAGCGAGCGGCAAAAAGGGCCAAGAAAGAGAACAAAGGTTTTTCGCTGAACGTCAAATGACACGCCCCTGTGACGGAGCTGCGGGATAAGATCGGCTATCTCGCAGCTCTGAGATCATCACGGGTCCTGCGATTTCCGCAGTTGTCGTGGTCGATGAGAAAATCCTATCTCACCACGAAGATCACGATGGACACGAAGGGTTCGGGCGGGCACAAAATTATGGGGTTTCCAAAGGGGGCGAGCATCCCCTTTGGTCAAGGGCGGGGTTAAATCCCCGCCCGCGAAGTGGCTTCGTTTAATTGATTCCGAATCTCGTGCTCTTCGTATTTCCATGGTGGGAGAATCTTCGTGGTCGGCGCAAACGTTCTGACGGCCCGAAACCCTTCAGAGCCAGGACTTACTCGCGTTAAGCCTGTCCTGAGTTAATCGAAGGAACGCCAAGAGCGCCAAGTTCGGAATCGATACTTTCCATTGCGGCCTTAGCGCTCCTTCCACTCTCCTCAGGACATGCTTTGCGCGAGACAATCCGAGACTGACCGGTGCGCCAAGCGCACCCTGCGAAAGCCTTCGTGTCCTTCGTGTGAAAACTGTCTTTCCTATTGTTAGCCGGCTATGCGCCCCGCGAGCGTTGGCAACGTTTGATCGCTATGTTATGACCTTGCCTAATCCAGAAATCTGAAAGGTTTTTCCATGAGCGAAGTTTCTGTGAAGGTCGCCGAGATGTTGTTGTCGACGGAGTCGATCGCGGTTTACCAGGACAAGCCGTTCGTGTTTGTCTCCGGCCGAATTTCGCCGGTTTATATCGATTGCCGTAAGCTGCTGTCGTTTGCCGCGGAGCGCGAGTACATCGTCACGCAATTGGCGAAGAAGGCTGAGACCGATATCGGTCTCGATAAGATCGACGTCGTTGCCGGCGGCGAGACCGCCGGGATTCCCTACGCCGCTTTCGTCTCGCATATAATCAAGAAGCCGATGATCTATATCCGCAAGCAACCGAAAGGTTACGGTGGCACGAAGCAGATCGAAGGCATTCTCCAAGCCGGCCAACGCGTGCTGATGGTCGAGGATCTGATCACCGATGGGTTGAGCAAGCTGCGGTTCAATATCGGCGTGCGCGGTGCGGCGGCGAAGATGACTCATTGCCTGTGCGTTTTCGACTACGCGTCGGGACGACTCAATCAGCATGAAGGCCGCGACAATCTCGCCAAGAACGGTATCGAGCTACATGTGCTGGCGGATTGGGACGACGTGCTCGACACCGGTACGAGCAAGAATTACTTCACTGAAGAACAGAAGTCGCAGATCGTCGACTTCTTGAAAGACCCGGAGAATTGGGGCCGGAAGATGGGCTTCGTGTAAGACCCATGAAAATGGCTACCTGCTGCGTTGTGCTCGTTCGACTCGCTCCAACGTACTGCTAACGTGCGCCTCCGCTCGTCGGCCGTCGCGCGCCTTGCATCTAGCCGTTTTTGATCGGTCTTAGGGAACGCGGCGCACGGCTTCGCGACTTACGTCGCAATCCGCCGGTTCAAATCGTTCAAGCCGTCAGGATTAGGGGACTGGTTACTTTGCCGTATTTTTGAAAAGTTGCCTGTCCCCGTTTCTCCGCTGAATATGAGGTCGTTGTGAAGACACTGATTCGTAATCCGCTGCTCGTCACGATGAACGAGCAAAATGAAGTCGTCGACGAAGGTGCCATCGTCATCGACGGCAATCGGATTGCCTACTGCGGGCCGGCGCAGTGGACGCCCGACGGCCCGTTCGAGAAGACCATCGACGCCAGGCGCATGATCGCCATGCCCGGCATGGTCAATGCTCATTGCCACTCGCCGGCCAATCTGGTGCGCGGCATGATGCCGAGCAAGCCGTTGGAAATTTGGCGCGCCTATTACCGCGCGTCGTTGCGTGACATGCGCGAGGATGACTTTTACGCCAGCGCTTTGCTCGGCGGCATGGAGATGCTCAAGAACGGCGCGACTACCGTGCTCGATCACTTTGCCGGCAGTGCGGCGTGCCGCTTCATGGGGGCCGGCGCGGCGATCCAAGCGATGCGCGATCTAGGCCTGCGTCATGTCGCCGCGCTGACGGTGACCGACAAGAGCTACGAAGATACGATTCCGCTCGGTCAAACCGATGCGAGGCTAAATGATGAGATCAAGCGCATGAGCGCGAGCGAAGCCAAGACCACGCAAGCTTGGCTCGATGAATGTGAAGAGTTCATCGAGACGTTTCACGCCCCGGAAAAGCTGACGACGGCCTGTCCCGGTCCGTCGGCCGTGCAGCGCTGTACCGACGAGCTGCTGAAAGGCTGCGCCGAAATGTCGCGCAAGCGAAATCTGCCACTGCATCTTCATCTGGCGGAAACCAAGACGCAGCAGGTGCAAGGAAACGGCATTTACGGTCACTCTCTGCTGCGACATCTTGATTCCCTCGGCATCGTCGACGCAAATCTTTCATGCGCACATTCGATATGGATAGAGGACAAGGATGTGGAGCTGTTCGCCAAGCACGGTGCCACGCCGGTGCATAATCCGGCGAGCAATCTGCGCATCGGCAGCGGTCTGGCCAAGGTGAAAGAATTCTTAGCTGCCGGAGTCCAGGTAGGTTTAGGAACCGACGGCGCCGCTTCGAACGATGGTCAAAACATGTTCGACGCCGCGCGGCTAGTGTCATTGATTCACAATCACGCGGGCAGCGACTTCAATCAGTGGATCACGCCGACGCAAGCATTGGCGATGGCGACGCGCAACGGCGCGCGTGCTTTTGGCCTTGACGCCGGAGTCATTGCGGTGGGGAAGTTAGCCGACGTCGTTCTCCTCCGCCGCGACACTCCGGCGTATCGCCCGCTCAACGATGTCGTCAATCAAATCGTCTTCTGTGAAAACGGCAGCAACGTCGACACGGTTATCGTCAACGGTGCAGTCGTTGTCGAAGGTGGGCGACTGACCCAGGTCGACGAGCTGGAGGTTCTGCGCTTAGCTGACGAGGCACGCGCGCGCCTTGAGCCATCGATGCAGCGCGAACTCGCCGCGGCACGAACCATGGAGCCGGCGCTGGCTGAGATGTATTTTCGGATGTTTGACAAGGGCGCATGAGAGGGAAAGTCTCGCGTCGCTCCACCCATCCTACAGGGGCTAAGTCTTTTTCCATAGGAGGGCGGGTTTTCCAACCCGCTAGGCGGACAGGAATGTCCGCCCTCCTGTTTCGCAGTATCTCTCTAAAGTGCCGGTCTTTGTTTACGCCACTCCGTGGCCTGCTCGTAAGCGTAGCCAACGCGAAAACACGTCGCTTCTTGGAACGCCGGCGCGACGAATTGAATTCCCGCCGGCAAGTTTCCGTCGGTGAAGCCGCAGGGCACTGAGATCGCCGGCAGGCCGGTGAGATTGAACGGATTGGTAAAACTCGGCCGCAGGTTTTGTTCGTTGGGGTCGCCGGGGACGGCGAAGACATCGACTTTGTCAAAGTTCGCGCGGATTTGTTCGTTCAGCACGGTGCGGGCGCGCTGGGCGGTGAGATAATCGGCGGCACTTAAAAAAGCGCCTTCGAGGATTCTTCGTCTGACCGAGCTGCCGAACTTCATCGGCGTCTCGTGCAGGGTTTTCTCATGATAGGCATAGGCTTCGCAGACTAAGATTGTCTGGTTGGCTTTGCGCGCGAGTGAAAACGGTTCGCCCGCGATCTCGATGATCTGTGCGCCGAGAGTTTCGAGGACTTTGAGCGCTTGATTGAAGACCGCGTCGGTTTGCGGATCGATTCCTAAATTTTCGTCGAACCAATTTGTGCGCGGCACGCCAATGCGCAGACCCCTGATTCCGTCGTTGAGTCTTTCCCGAAAATTCGGCACGGCGACGTTCGCCGATGCGTTGTCGTTGGCGTCGTAGCCGGCCAGCGCTTGCAAGATGATCGCGCAGTCTTCGACGCTGCGCGCCATGGGCCCGGCGTGATCGAGCGACCAACTGAGCGGGATGACGCCGAAACGGCTGACTCTGCCGTAGGTTGGTTTGATGCCGACGATGCCACAATGGGACGACGGCGTTCGGATCGACCCGCCGGTGTCGGAACCGAGGGCACCGTAGCAAAAACCAGCGGCCAACGCCGCGCCGGAACCACTGCTCGATCCGCCTGGAATATGCGCCGGGTTCCAGGGATTTCTGACGGCGGGGAAGGGCGCGTCGACCGACGGCCCGCCGAAGGCAAACTCGTGCATGCCGAGTTTGCCGAGCAGAATCGTTCCTGCTTCCTGGAGCTTGGTGACTGTGGCGGCGTCGTGATCCGGCAGCCAATTGTGCAGCACGGCCGAGTGGCAAGTCGTGCGGATGCCCTTGGTGGCGTAGAGATCTTTGAGCGCGATCGGAATGCCATGCAGCGGCCCGCGATCTTTGCCTCTCTGGAGTTCTTGATCGGCTTGTTTTGCTTGCTGGCGGGCGAGATCCGCCGTGAGCGTTATGAAGCTGTGCAGTTTGCCGTCAAGGGCTTCGATGCGGTCGAGACAGACTTCTGTGAGTTCGACAGTTGAAAATTGTTTGCGCCGTAAACCGGCGGCGGCTTCGGCGATCGTCAGATAACACAGAGCGTTGTCGTTCATGCTCGTCTACTTTCGCCCATCGCGGGTCGCGTCGAAGGCGCCCGCCGGCTCGTCCTGGCGGGCGACACGCGCGCGCAACTCCGCGGCTTGTTGGCGCGCCCGAATGACTCCTGGCAACAGGCGCTTAAGTTCGTCATCCGCGAGTTGCAGGCCACGGCGTTCCGCCATCGATTTTAAGTTCTCTAAAGTGAGTTCTTCGGCCATGTTTTTCCTCTGGGCGAGTGAATGTTTGATTCGGCGTTGATATAGTTGCTTCTATCGAAGGCGAGCCCGAGATGTCAATTGATTGGAGGCTTCGATCTGCTAGCTTTATCTCGCCGGCCCGCAGGTTGCCTCTGGCGCCGTTAGAACGGTTGGCATGTATCTCGCAGAGACAGTTTGGGTCAACCGGCTCGCAGTGTAAAACCAACATTCAGACAAGCCTTTGATCATCCTCTATTCGATAACTTTGTTCGTCAACGCGGCCTTGCTGTTCATAATTGAACCGATGGTCGCCAAGATGATCCTGCCTTTTCTGGGCGGCAGTCCGGCGGTTTGGAACGCCAGCCTGGTTTTTTATCAAGGCTGCCTGCTGATTGGCTACGCTTATGCGCATTACGGCAGTTCGTGGCTCGGGATCAAGCGCCATGCGTTTGTCCATTTGGGCCTGGTGTTCGCGGCGATATTGCTACTTCCCGTCACCCTGCCGATTCATTGGTTTTCCACACCGACTGAGAGTCCGACGACACTCGTACTCAGCGCTTTGACCGTCTCGATTGGCTTTCCGTTTCTGGTGATCGCCGCGGGGGCGCCGCTGCTGCAAAAATGGTTTGCGCAGTGCCGCCACAGCGCCGCGCGCGATCCCTATTTCTTATACGCGGCGAGCAACGGCGGCAGCATGGTCGGACTGCTCGCCTATCCCATTTTGTTCGAGCCCAATCTGACGCTCAGTCAACAGACTCATTTCTGGTTCTACGGTTATATCGGACTGGCGATGCTCATCGCGCTCTGCTTGCTGGTTTATCTCCGTTCGTTTTCTCGTGTCGTCGCTGACGCTGATAGCGGCGTAAACCAATCCAGTGTCGACGACGCTACGGCTGGCGATCGCGAGTGCACGATCACGCTGGCTCGCCGGCTACGCTGGCTCCTCTGGTCGTTCGTGCCGTCGAGTCTGCTTTGCGGTGTAACGACATATATCACCACCGATGTTGTCTCGGCGCCGCTCTTCTGGGTCATTCCACTGGCGGCCTATTTGTTATCGTTCATCATCGCGTTCGGCGGCGCCAAATGGGCGACCAGCGCGTTCATGGTGCGCCGCCAGGCGTTTCTCCTGCTCGGCGCGGCGCTGACCGTCGCGGTGAGCGCCACCAGTCCGGTGTATATTGTTCTGCCGTTACACCTGCTGGCTTTTTTCGCCACGGCCGTGATCTGCCATGGCCGACTGGCTGAAGACCGGCCCCCGGCGATCTATCTCACCAACTTTTATCTTTGGATATCTTTGGGCGGCGTGCTCGGTGGATTGTTCAACGCCTTGCTGGCGCCGCAAATTTTTGACGGTGTCTTTGAATATCCATTGATGATGGTTGCGGCGGCTTTTGCCCGTCCATTCATTGTCGGCGCCGCCGCAGCCGCGAGCAAAAAGATGGACTGGCTCCTCCCGCTTCTTATCTGCGCCGCCATGATGATTGTCATCGAGTTCGGTAAGACTATGCCGTCCCTGTCGCGTGCCAATCTTCACCTGATGACTTTTGGCATCGCCGGTATCATCTGCTTGTCTTTCGCCTCCCGGCCGGTGCGCTTCGGCGCTGGCCTTGTCGCCTTACTGTTGATCGCGGTGAGGTTTCCACCGCAGTATGGTCAAGAGCTGTTCCGCGACCGGAGTTTTTTCGGCGCCTATCGAGCGACTTACGATGTGGCGAGCAAGCGCCATCTGTTGTTTCATGGCACGACCATTCATGGCGCGCAGAATTCCGAGCAGTCAACCCGATTGCATCCCTTGTCGTATTATCATCGCACCGGTCCCGCCGGCCAGGTGCTGGTAGCCAGCGCGCGCAGCGGCGCGGCGGGCAGCAAAGTCGCCATCGTCGGCCTCGGCGCCGGCGCGCTGGCGTGCCACGGTGCTGCTTCGCAGCATTTCACTTTCTATGAAATTGACCCGATGGTGGAAAGGATCGCGCGCGACGAGCGCTTGTTCACCTATTTGCGTGACTGTCCGCCCAAAATAGATGTGGTCATCGGCGATGCGCGCCTGTCGTTAACAAATGCGCCGAACCAGCATTACGATATTTTCGTTTTAGACGCTTTCAGCTCTGATGTGATTCCCGTCCATCTCCTGACCCGCCAAGCGCTGGAGCTTTATCTGCGCAAAACCGCTGGCGACGGCATATTGTTGATCCACATCTCCAACCGCTACATGGATCTCGCGCCGGTATTGGATCGCTTGGCCATGGAGTTAAATCTAAGCGCGCTCATTCAAGACGATTTCGATCTCAATGCGGAACTATCTGCCGAAGGGAAAATTCCCTCCCGCTGGATTTTACTGGCGCGCGATCGGCGTGTGATTGAACGATATACCAAGGATCCGCGCTGGCGCGCGCTCGACGGCCGGCTCGGCGGCGATCTGTGGACTGATGAATTTTCCGATGTCCTAAAGGTGCTGCACTGGCGCTAGGCTGGCGTAGCGTTGAGCGGCATGTGCGGGATTGTCCAAGGCGTAAGACACTCGGTTTAGATTAGTTCTTCGGTATCAGCACTTCTCTAATCTTGGCCACATTGTTGGCATCCATCTGAAAAAGCTTTTTGACTATGCTTTCCATCTCGCCGCCGTTAAGCGGATTAACTTCGAGCCGGGATTTTTTCATCTCCACCAAGAATTCGGGATCTTTCATGGTGGCGTTGAAGGCGCTACGCAGGATGTCGCCGCGGCCTTTAGGCGTGCCGGGCGGCAGGGCATAGGCGCGCAAGATCGCCGACGGTGCGTGCACGCCGGATTGGATCAAAATTTTTGCCTCGGGCGTCTTCGCGTAATCGATAGCGTTGGGCACGTTGGGAATATCGTCGGCTTTCTTTGCATTGATTTGGATAATGGCTTTAACGTTTCCCGATTCCAGGCCATTGGCCCAGGTCGTTCGTATCGATGCCCAGGTCCAACAGCCGCCGTCGATTTCGCCTGCTTCCGCGGCGATACGGATATTCGACGTGCCTTTAAATCCTTCGATAAGCTGAACCGGCAAGCCGAGGGCGGCTTTCAATACCCGCGGCACGTCGGAATCATTGGCGCCGGGCGCTTCGCCGCCAAGCTTTACCGGCTTCTTGGCGGCGAACCAATCGTCGAGTGAGCTGATGCCGCTCGCTTTGGTGAGCGCGCAAACGGTTTCATCTTGCACCGGCGCGCCGACCCATTCAAATTTTCGCCCGTCGAACTCGATGCCTTTATCTCCCATGATTTGCTGCAAGATTAACGAACCGATGAAATTGCCGATGATCAATCCATCGGCGGGCGCGCGGTATAAAAAATTCGCCGACACCCGGCTGCCGGCGCCGGTCATGTTGTCGACGATGATCGAGGGGTTGCCCGGAATATGCCGGCCCATGTGGCGCGCGATAGCGCGCGCATAGGCATCAAAGCCGCCGCCGGCGGCGAAACCGACGATGATGCGAATGTTTTTGCTGCGGTAGAAGTTGTCGTCGGGGGTGGCGGCGCGCGCATGACTCTGTGCGGTGACGACAAACAGCAAAAAGAACAGACCGGCAATCTTAATCATGATGCTCTCCTTAAGGTCCCAATTATTCCAGCAGTTCAAAACGTTCAAGGCGTTCAACGTACCGGTGAGCGTGTTGAACGGGCTGGATGATGTGCACCGCTTGATCGAAGTATCTACTTGACTGTGCGCAGTTAACGTAAGTTCCCTGTATGGCCTAAAGAATATCTTCCCGGTTGCGGCCAGACGGTGAGGCCGTGGGGTTCGGTTTTCACTGGAATGCTTTTGACTTTGCCGCTGCTAGTGTCGATGACGTAAACCGAGTTGTCATAGCGGCCGGAGAGCCAGAGCTGTTTGCCGTCGATGCTGACGTTACCCATGTCTGGACTGCCGCCACCGGGGATCGGCCAGGTCGCTTCGACTTTGCGCGTGGCAAAATCAATGACGCTGATGCTGCCTTTGCCCTTGGGCGGGCCGTAAACGCGGGCGACGCCGCGGTTGGCGACGTAGAGTTTCGTTCCATCGCGGCTCGGATAAAGGCCATGGGCGCCGAGGCCGGTTTTGATATGGCCGATTTCCGCGAACTTGTCGCCGTCGATGATAAAAACACCTTCCGCTTTCATGTCGGCGACATAGAATGCTTTGCCGTCGGGCGCGCTGCGCACGTCTTGCGGCATGCCGCCTTTGGATAACTTTAAATAGCCGACGACTTTTTTCTCGACGAGATCGATCTTGGCCAAGGTCTTGTCATATTCACAAGTGAAGATGACATAGCGGCCATCGATGGAAAAGTCGGCGTGATTGATGCCGCGGCACTCGGGCGTGTCGATGGAATATTTCATCGCCATGGTGTGCGGATCGCGGAAATCCAAACGCTTGCGCGCTTCGGCGACGATGATCGCCGCGTCGCCGTTGGGCGTGAAGTACATATTATAAGGATCGTCCACCGGAATAGTTTTGCCCGGCTTGCCGGTGAGCGGGTCGATCGGCGTGACACTGCCGTCGGTGCGCCCTTCGGCGTTGTTGTTGACCCACAGAGTTTTCAGATCCCACGATGGCACGACATGTTGGGGATGGACGCCGACTTTGAATTTGTCGACGACTTTCAACGTTTCAGGATCGATAACCCAGACATCGTTGGAGCTTCGATTCGGTACGTAAACACGATTGAGATGCTTAGCGACCACCGGGCTCAGCTTATCGGAGCGGGTCTCGCTATAGAGGTTGTTCGGATCGATCACCGCAGGCATGCCCGGCACGGTTTGGATCGATCTCGCCGCATCCGCGCCGTGACTCATCGGCAGCCAGAGCACAATCGTTACCATTGCCGCGGTGAAGCTGATCTTGCCGTAGTGCATCGCGAACCTCCGATGGGGAGAGACTCACCAGCCGAGACTAAGATTCTCGGCTGGTGTTTGAATGTTAGACGAAAAATACCGGGAATTCGAGTAGGGTCGAGTTAGGCCGCGCTCTTCTTGTTTTTTTGCAGCGCCCAGAAAACGTTCTCAGGTTTGAGCGGCAAATCATAAATCCGTATACCGATGGCATCGGTGACGGCGTTGCCGATGGCCGCGGGAGTTGGCGCGAGGCCGGGTTCTCCTAAACCTTTGGCGCCGTAGGGGCCTTGGGGTTCGGTGCACTCGACGATGATCGGGATCAGTTCAGGACAGTCGAGCGACGTGACCAGATGATAGTCGAGGAACGAAGGGTTGCGCACTTTGCCGGTAGTGTCGATGATCATCTCTTCGTGCAGCGTCGAGCCGATGCCCATGACCACGCCGCCTTCGATCTGTGCGTCGCAATTGAGTGGATTGATCGCCCTGCCGACATCGTGCGCAGCCGACATTCTTAAGACCCGCACGCGGCCGCTTTCTTCATCCACCGAAACTTCCGCCGCTTGAGTCGCATACATATAAAAGGCCGAGGCGTGATCGCTGTGGCCGGTTTCCAAGTCTAAGTCTTTGCCAATCTCATAGGTATAGGACGCGTCGCCGCGGACGATGCCGTTGATGCCGAGCTTGCGTTTGATCACTTCACCGATGGGCAGCGCTTGCTGGGGCTGGTCTTTGGAGAAGACTTTGCCGTCGGCCAAGGCGAGATCGCGCACGCCGACTTCGAGCATCGGGCTCGCGGCTTCCATAATCTGTTCGCGCGCGTGGATCGCCGCGCCGCGCACCGCGTTGCCCATATGATAGGTGCTGCGGCTCGATGTCGTCGAGGCGTCGTACGGGATCACGTCGGTGTCGAGCTGATGCATGTGGACTTTGTCCATCGGGACTTTGAGTTCTTCGGCGGCGACTTGCGACAAAATAGTGTTGCAACCCTGACCGATTTCCACGGTGCCGGCGAACACGATGACTTCGCCTTGGGCATTGACGGTGACGCCAGCATTGGACGTGGTCGGTGACCGGGTGGGCTTTTGGATACAGGCGAAGCCTTTGCCGATTTTTTGACCGGGCTTCGCTTTAGTTGTCTTTTTGCCGTAGTCGATAGCTTTGGTGGCTTTGATCAGGGTTTCTTTCAAGCCGACGGCGTGTAGTTGCTCGCCCCAGTACGATGTGTCGCCTTCGACGAAGATATTTTTCATGCGAATGTCGATGGGGTCCATGCCAAGTTTCCGCGCCAGCTCGTCCATTTGCTGTTCGCCGGCCCAAGCGCCCTGGGGAATGCCGTAGCCGCGATAGGAACCGGCCACGGGCTTGTTCGTATAAACCGCGTAGCCGTCGACTTTGACATGGGGAATTCGATAGGGGCCGGGAGCGGGCAGACTGCCGCGGATGCAAACCGTCGGGCTCTTTTCGGCGTAGGCGCCGGCGCCCCAATAGATGGTCATCTCGCGCGCCATGAGCGTGCCGTCTTTCTTGACACCAGTCTTCGAGTAAACCACCGCCTCGTGGCGTGTTAGCGTCGAAATGAAAGTTTCCTCGCGGTTAAACTTCACTCGCACCGGGCGGCCGTCGGTGTGGAAGGCGAGGGCGACTGCGATCGGTTCGACTTTCAAACCACCCTTGGAACCAAAACCGCCGCCTTGGGCCGGATTGATGAAGCGGATTTTTTCCTTGGCCATGCCGAGGGCTTCGGAGATCTCGTGCAGGGCGCGGAACGGCGCATCGTTGGCAACCCAGATGGTCAAACGGCCCGACTCTTGGTCCCACTGCGCGTGCGCCGAGTGCGGTTCCATGGCGGCGTGCTGAATCATCGGCACGAAATATCTTTCTTCGAGGACAAGGTCGGATTCTTTGAAACCTTGGGCGACATCGCCAGTGCGCAGTTTGAAATGCTCGGCGACGTTGGGCGCCGCGCCCTGAACCATAAAGTTGGCCTTGCGATATTTGTTGTAGTCTTCGTGGATCTCCATGCAGCCGGGTTTACATGCCGCTTCGGGATCGGTGTAAACAGGCAGCTCTTCATATTCGACTTCGATGAGCTTCACCGCCGCTTGCGCGATGTCTTCGTCCTCGGCGGCCACCGCCGCCACAGGCTCGCCGATATAACGCACTTTGCCCTGGGCAAGGAACGGCTTGTCTTTGACGGCTTCGCCGTGGGTCCAGGGCGCATCTGCACCAGTGACGACGGCAACGACGCCGGGTAATGCTTTGGCTTTAGCAGTGTCGATCTTTTTTATCTTGGCATGGGCCTTGGGGCTGAACAGCGTCTTGCCGTAAAGCATATTGGGCAATACCAAGTCGTAACCATAGACAATCTGTCCAGTAACTTTTTCGTTGGCATCGACGCGGGTGACCGGTTTGCCGACAACTGTGAGTTCCGCCATGGTTCGCTCCTAAAAAACGTTCAAGCCGTTCAAAAAGTTCAAATCCTTCAAGCTGTCGGATTACGCGTTTTTACTCCGCAGCATAGCAGCGGCGTCTTGCACGGATTGGACGATCTTGGCGTAGCCGGTGCAGCGACAAAGATTGCCCGACAAGGCGTAGCGAATTTGTTCTTCGGTTGGATTCGGATTCTCATCGAGCAATGCCTTGGACATCATTAACATTCCCGGCGTGCAGTAGCCGCACTGGGCGCCGCCGTCTTGAACGAAAGCCCTTTGCACCGGATGAAGCTCGGCACCGATTTGCAATCCTTCGATCGTGACAATGTCGGCGCCGTCGAGCTCGCCGGAAAGAACCAGGCAAGAATTCACCGGCTTGCCATTCATCATCACCGTGCAGGCGCCGCAGTCGCCGGTGCCGCAACCTTCCTTGGTGCCCGTCATGCCGATCTCATCGCGCAACAGGTCGAGCAGCAGACGATGAGTCTGCACTTCGCGGCTCATCAATTTGCCGTTGAGAGTAAATTGAATCTTCGTGTTCATCATAGCCTCGAATTCAAGTTGGAGTGATGGAGTAGTGGAGTGTTGGAGTCATGGGTTTCAGGATCGGATACCCAACACTCCAGTGCTCCAATACTCCATCACTCCATTCTTCTAATATCTTCGGTCGCGCCGATCGTACCAGGACTTGGCCGGGCCGACGGCGGCGTTGAGCAGGGCGCGCTTGGTCATGGTGCCGACCATGGCACGCCGGTAATCCGCCGACGAGCGCACATCGCTAATCGGCTTGGCTTCTTCGGCGGCGATCTGTCCGGCTTTCTCGGCCAGCGTTTCACTGAGAACTTGGCCTTCGAGCGCCGCTTCGGCACGTTTCGCTCGGATTGGTGTCGGTGCTACGGCGCCGAGAACGATCCGCACGTTGGTGCACTTTTTGTCACTTGCTGCTAAGTTATAGGCGACGGCGACGCCGACATAAGCGAGATCCATCATCTCGCGCGGCGAGAATTTTATGTACTCGCCGACCAAGCTCGGACCGGGGTTCGGGATCGTGACCTCGGTCAGGATCTCGTCTGGGTTCATCACGGTTTGCCCTGGGCCTTTGAAAAAGTCTTCTAACTTAACCGTCCGTTCGCCGCTGGCGCTGGCGATTTTCGCCGTGGCATTGAGCGCGATTAGAGCGGGCGCCGTGTCCGCGGACGGCGTCGCGTTGGCCATGTTGCCGCCGATGGTGGCGCGGTTGCGGATTTGTATCGAGCCGACTTCGGCGGCGCCCTGCGCCAAGAATGGATATTTGTTCTTGATCAGCGCCGAGGTTTCGATCTCAGACAGGGTGGTCAGCGCGCCCAAGGCGATGGCGCCGTCGCCGTTCTCGCGGATGCCGGAGAGACCGGGCACGCGCTTTAAGTCGACAACATACTTCGGCAGCAGACCTTTCTCTTTCATGGCGATGACGAGGTCTGTGCCACCGGCGAGAAAGCGGCCGCCCGGGCCGTTGTCCTTGAGCAACCGGCTCGCGTCCTGGAGTGTTGACGGCTGGTAGAATTCAAATGGTTCGGTGCGTTTCATAAAAAATAGTGCTGAGTGCTGACCAATGAATGCTGAGCCCCGAGCAGAATTCCACTCAGGACTCAGCGCCCACTACTTGTGAGTTTTTTAGATGATCGGCTTGAGCGCTTTGCCGATCGCTTTACCGCAGGGTTCGCCGTCTCGCATCTGCACGTGGCCGCGCACGACGGTGAGCACCGGCATGCCTTTGACTTTCCAGCCATGCCAGGGCGACGGTTTGTTTTTGCTGTGCAGCTTGTTGACGTCGATGGTGCCTTCCTTGTCCATGTCGACGACGGTGATGTCGCCGTCGGAACCCAAGCGGATGGCGCCTTTCTTCGGATAAACCTGCCAGACTTTTGCCGGGTTCTCGGAAGCAACTTTGACATATTGATTGAGCGTTAGGCGGCCCTTGTTCACTTCGGTTAAAATTAGCGGCACACCGGTCTCGACGCCGCAGAAGCCCGAGATGCAGTCCCAAATCGCCGGCTTGGTCAGCTTGCCGTAGATGTCTGAGCCTTTCTCCTCCAAGGTGTGCGGTGAGTGGTCGGTGGCGAGAGTGTCGACGAAGCCTTCGCGCAGACCCTGCCAGAGAACCTCGGCGTGATCTTTCGTGCGCACCGGCGGGTTCATCTTCAACAGCGATCCGACTTTGTCCATGTCGTTGGGTTCGCGCAGCAAATAGTGCGGCCCGGTTTCCGCTGTGACGCGCAGGCCGCGCGCCTTGGCATCGCGCACCATATAAGCGGCTTGCTTCGAGCTCATGTGGAACACATGCAGCTTAGTGCCGAAGGTTTCGGCGAAGAACAACGCATGGTGCACCGACTCCGCTTCGCAGATATCCGGCCGGGAAGCTTCCCAATAGCGCGCATCGTTCTTGCCTTCGGTTTTTAGCTTGTTGGTGCAGTACGCCATGATCTGGCGGTTTTCCGCATGGATGCCCAAGGGCAGCTTCGGAAGGGCAAGTTGCCGATAGTTTCGCCAAAGAAGATCTTGTAGCCGATGACGCCGGCGGCGGCCATGGGCAAGATGTCTTTGGTATTGGTCTGGACGACGACACCGGTGATGCCGAAGTCGACCAGCGAGCGCGCCTCACCGAGTTCTTTTTTAACTTTGACTTGCTCGGCATCGGCCGTTGGCGGCACCGTATTTGGCATGTCGACGACGGTGGTGATGCCGCCGCAGACGGCCGCGGTGGAGCCGGTGTTGAAATCCTCTTTGTGGGTCATGCCCGGTTCTCTGAAGTGAACGTGGCCGTCGAATAGACCCGGCAAAATATGTTTGCCTTTGACATCGATCTCCTCTTTGCCGGATGGCAGCGCATCGTCCGAGCCGATGGCGACGATCACCTCGTTGCTGATCGCCACGCCGCCTTTAAATGTTGCATCGGGTGTCACCACCCAACCGCCTTTGATAACTAAATCTGCTGCCATAATTCTCCCTTTCTTTTTCTGTTTTCTGGTCTTAATTCATTGCATCGATGGCTCTCAGCTCGCGAATCGCCTGACGCTGCTTGAGGTCGGTCATGACGTTTTGCTTACCGGCCTGAATATGGTTGCGCACAACGGCGACCGCCGCAGCGGCATCGCGCCGCTCCATCGCGGCCAAGAGCCTTAAGTGTTCCTGATGCGCCGTCGTGCCGCGCGCCGAATCGTAGATGCCATCGGTGCGGCGCTTCAAAACGATGCGCTCAAAAACATGGCGCAACATGTTTTGCAAAGTTTCATTGCCGCTCATCTGGGCGATCGCCAGATGCACATCTTGATCGTAAACCAAACGCTCGCGGGTAAAGCGGTTTTCCACGTCGCGGCCGTAGCAATGCATCTTGTTTTTGAGCTTATCGAGCCCGTTGTCGGTTAAATTTTCAATCGCTTTTCCGACCGCGAACGCTTCCAGCGCTTCACGCAGTTCGTAAAGCTCTTCAGCCTCTTGCATTCTAATTTCTTTGCAGGTAAAACCGCGATTCGGTAGAAAGGAAACGTAACCTTCCTGCACTAATCGAGTCAATGCTTCGCGCACCGGA
>JAERMN010000411.1 GCA_016844625.1 Deltaproteobacteria bacterium | reverse complement strand
GGCTACTATCCGCGGCGCTGGGAAGAAGTGCCGAAGATCGTTTACGATCCGGCTGGGCGCTTGAAAGCGTTGGATGACGATCGCGTCGACGGCGAGGTGCTCTATCCCAATGGTCCGGTGTCGAATTTTGCCTTTCTTCAGGCCGATGCCGAGTTCGAGCTGGCTTGTGTGCAAGCATATAATGACGCGCTGGCCGAGTGGCGCGAAGTGAGCGACCGCTATGTTCCCGTGGCGATTATTCCCTACATGAATGAGATCGACGTGGTCGTCGCCGAAGTCGAACGCGCCGTGAAGCGCGGCCATCGCGGCGTGGTCATGCTGGCGGAACCGGCGTTCACGAAAAAAGGTTTGAAGCGCATGAACGATCCCTACTGGGAACCGCTCTGGGCTTGTTGCCAAGATTTAGGAATTCCGATGCACTGGCACGGCTCATCCGGCTTGACTCAGCAGCTATCATTGCCGAAATGGGACGGCTTCACGAAAAGAGAATTGCACACAGTTTCCACTTCACGTCTATGCGCGACGCCGGCGCAGCTGATTCCCAATCTAATTTTCTCCGGTATTCTCGACCGTTATCCGCGGCTCAACTGGGCCTGCGCCGAAACCGGGTTCGGTTGGGTGAGTTACGTGCTTGAAGCGAGCGATCACGAGTGGGAGCAGCGCCATTTGTGGAAGGAAGGGGTCAAGACTAAGCCGAGCGAAGTGTTTCGCCGGCAGATCTACGTCGACTTCTGGTATGAAAAAGCGGGCATCGAGCTGCGCGAGCTAGTCGGCGTCGACAATATTATGTGGGAGTCGGACTATCCGCATATCGCCGCGACCTATCCAAAGTCGTGGAGCTTCGTCGAAGAGTCGCTGGTCGGCGTACCGGAAGATGAACGAAAAAAAATGTGTTACGGCAATGCGCTGAGGCTGTACGGGTTGGCGTAGGTTAGGTCTGCAACATCAACGAACGATTCCGCGTCTCGTCATGGATGTATTTACCACGAAGGACACGAAGAGCACGAAGTTCGGAGTTTTAATCATCCGAAACCTTCGTGTCCTTCGTGATCTTCGTGGTGAACAAAACAAGCTGAACGCGACACATTATCCACACAGAAGCCTGAAGAACCAATAGGAAAGAATCAAGTACGTGGCAACGACAAATAAATTCATCAGCGCGGACGAACATGTCCAGGAACATCCTCAAGTCTGGACCAAAAGACTGTCGCGGGCGACGTGGGGTGAGCGGATTCCACATGTCGCGCGCAATTCAGACGGCGTCGAGCGTTGGATCGTCGACGGTCGAGCAATCGATCTGGGCGGCGTCGCCGATTGCGGCGCGGCGATGGCGGAGCGGACGAAAAATCCGCAGCGTTGGGCCGAGGTGCCGGCGGCGGTTTATGATCCGAAAGAAAGATTGAAGGCGATGGATGAGGCCGGCATCGATTACGCGGTGCTTTACCCCACTGTTGCCGGCGTTGGCGGACAATCGTTTGGGCGTATCGAAGATCCTGAATTGGAGCTCGCCTGTGTGCAAGCTTACAACGACTGGTTGCTCGAAGAGTGGGGCGGCGCCAGTAAGCGGTTTATTCCGCAGTGCATCACACCGCTTTATCCGATTGACGCTGTCGTGAAAGAAATTCGCCGTTGTGTGGCCAATGGTCATCGCGGCGTGATCTACCCGTCGATCCCGATGGAGCTGCGCGAGGTGCCGCATATCAACGATTCCATCTACGATTCGATCTGGGCCGCTTGCCAGGAGTTGGCCGTGCCGATCTGTTTTCACGCCGGCGCTTCGAGCAAGATTCAGATACCGGCTTACGAAGGTTATTCGCCGACACTGGCGGCTGCGGTTCAGTCGATCACCCGGCCTGCGAGTTCCGTCTCGGTACTGGTGAATCTATTGATCTCGAAGATTCTTATGCGCTATCCCAAGTTAAAAGTCGTGCTCGCCGAGAGCGGGCTAGGCTGGGGCGCTTACTTATTGGAGTACACCGATTTTCAAGCGACCGGCGATCAGTTGCCGCAAAACGGCTACGATCTCATGCCGTCGGAGTTGTTCAAGCGCCAGTGTTATCTGGTCGGCTGGTACGACAAAGCGAGCCTGCGCGTCAGGCGTTATGTCGGCACGGAAAACATTCTCTGGTCGAGCCAGTTCCCCCAGGCGACCTCGACTTGGCCGAAGACCAAAGAGGCTGTGGCGCGAAGTTTCGACGGCGTCGATGAAGGCGACAAGCAGAAGATCCTTTGGGAAAACGCGGCGAAGCTGTATAAGATCGAGATCAATCGCTGAGCGATGACCTCTTACATCCTCTCCCGCTGGGAGAGGATAGAGGTGAGGGTGAATATTATGTCCCATTGGCCAATTATACGACCCACGATTGACGAGTGGGTTAATCAGCAGTTCGACACGCCGGAGTTCAAAAAACTTTTCGCCGTGCCGCTGACGCAACGGCGCGTTGAAGTGTACCAGAACCACATGACCTTCTATGCCAATAACCGGCGTGACTGCTGGGCGTTTGTCGCCGGCAAGGCGCCGCTCGACGTCAAGCGCGCCATCTGGGCGCATGAGAAAGACGAGTTGATCCACGACGAGCGCATGGGGCGCGCGCATGTGACCGAAGACGATTTGGCGGCCGGCGACGAGTCGTTGCTCGCACCTGGCGCCAAGGCGGCTTACTACGCATGGCTCTACTGCGCGCGTGAAAAGCCTTGGCTCGAAGGATTGGTCTATTCGCATATTCTCGAACGGCGCAACAATAACGCCATCGTCAAAGGCGGCGGATTGGTCGAGCGCTGGAAGCGTAAACAACGCGCTGAGCTGGGTGATAAGCGGGCCGAGAGAGATTTCCAAACCGAAGTGCACGCCGTCGCCGACGAAGATCACTCGGATATTTTCGAGCCGATTTTTATGCGCCATGTTGATAGTGAAGCGGCCGCGCAAGCGGTGCTGGCGGCGACGCGGGACGGATTGGTGATCGACCGCGCCCTGCGCGGCGCGCTAGCGGACGCGATGTTGGCAGTGGAGTGAGCGCAGTATCTGTCAGATGCATTTGGATTTTGTATTTTCCGATTCCTTCCCCCTTGACGGGGGAAGGTTAGGATAGGGGTGACGTGCACTTGGGCGAAGTGCACCCAGCGCGCCGAGATCACCCCTACTCTAGCTCTCCCCCGTCGCGGCGGAGAAGACCGGATTTAGACGGGCAACAATAAGGTTCGTGTAGTAAAACAATTCGTGCGTAACTAAAATTACTTAGGATCAGCAAATTAGGAGGTTATCAATCATGGCTAACACAGCGGTCACAGCAGAGGATGAAGTCCGAGAGCGGGTCGCCTACAAGTCGCCCTACGAGCAGTGGAAGGAATCGGAGGGCTTGCAGACCTATCGCGGCTTAGCGATCAAAAATCTCTATGATCTTGAATTGTCGCCGTGGAAATCAAGCGGCGACGGCTCGGCGGCGTTTCTTAATCTCGAAGGCACCGGAGGATTTAACGATTCCTACGTTGCGGAAATTCCTCCTGGCAAATCGCTGAAAGCGCATCGGCATTTGTTTGAAGAAACTATTTACATTCTCAAAGGCCAGGGCGCCACATCGGTCTGGATCGATGCGAACAAGAAAGAGACCTTCGAGTGGCAGGAGGGAAGTTACTTTTCGATTCCGATGAACGCCTGGCATGAACATCATAATGCTTCGGGCTTGGACGCCGCGCGCTACATCGCCATGACCAGCGCGCCGCGGGTGATCGATACCTTCAACAACTATGAATTCGTTTTCGAAAATCCGTTCGTCTTCAAGGATCGTTACAGTGCCGAGGAAGGCTACTTCAAGCAAAAGGCGCCGGCACAGCAGTGGTCGACTAATTTCGTCGCTGACGTGCGTGTGTGCCAGACTTATTCCGGCGGCTTCGACCGCGGCGGCGGCGCCAAGAGCACGGTGTTTCGCATGGTCAACCAGACGGTCAAGTCGCATGTCTCGCTG